>DASZWQ010000050.1 GCA_035546535.1 Pirellulales bacterium
TTGCCTTCGACCGGATCGCGCACGTCCCCCTCTTCGACCACGACGCGACCGGCGTGGATCACGTAGCGCGGCAGTTCGAACATCGTTTCGCGGTTGTCGTCGGGCGTGTAGATCGTGACATCGGCGTCGGCCCCCACGCCCAGGTGCCCCTTGTTGGTAAGGCCGAGAATCCGTGCCGGGCCGGCCCGCGTGATGATGCAGATTTCGCTTAGCGTGTACTCGCGATCGAGGTCCGCCAGCACGGTGCGCTCGCGCACGCTCGGGTGTGCCTGGCGGATCATGTCGCCCCGGTAGGTGCGGTCCATCAGCAACCGGATGATCTGCGGATAAGCGAGGAACGACGCGCCGTTGGGATGATCGGTGCTCATCACCACGCGCCACGGATCGTCGACCAGCAGGTACCATTCCAGGCCGATCGCCCATTGCAGGGCGTTGATCAGGCTCTTGTTCTTGTATTCGATCGGCGCGATGCCGCAGCCGGCCTCCATCTCGGTATCACTGCTGAACCACTTCGACTTGTACACCTTGCTCAGGAAGTAGCCCAGCGGCCCGTCGCCGGTCATGCTCGTGGTCTTGCCGAACAAAACCTGTCCGACGTCGATCGTCAGGTTGCTGTGCTGGTTCACGTAGTCGGCGAGCTGCACGACTTTCGAATTGAAAGTGTTCTCGTCCCCTTCGCCGCCGCCGTAGCTGTGGAACTGGATATGCGTCATGTGGCCGCGATGCCCTTCCAAGAGGCGCATCGTTTCCAGCGTGGTGGTCCAGTTGCCCGGCAGCCCCAGGTTGTTGGCATGAATGTGGACCGGATGCGGCAGGCGCAATTCGTCGACGGCCTGGGCGACGGTCTGCACGATTTGCCGCGGCGTGACGTCGTAGGGCGCAACGACATCGTCGAGCGCGCTCACATTGCCCGAGGCACGGCTCTTCCAGACTTCGACGCCGCCGGGGTTCACCAGCTTCGCGGCGTATCCCTTGGCCGACGACAAGAGCCAGGCGATGAATGCCTTGGCGCGTTCGTGCTCGCCCCGCTGGATGGCGCGCATGATGTAGTGATTGTTCCCCATCAAGACGTAGAAGCCCTTGTCCAAACAGGGCGTGTCGGCAAATTCTTCGTGCGCGTGCCGGGCCGAGAGGGCGGGGATCGCGGCGTCGAACGCCGTGGTGTAGCCGAGCACCGCGTACTTGTAGCCCGTGGCAAACGTGCTCGGCACGCTCCCCATCGTGCCGCTGCGGGTAAGCGCTGTGCGGCGCACCGGCTCGGCCGTGCGTTTCTCCTCGGGCCGCAGCTTGCGGGCCATGTTCACCTTCGGCCCGGCAATGTGGCAGTGCATGTCGATGCCGCCCGGCATCACGACCAGCCCACGTGCGTCGATCACGCGCGCGGGCCGGACCGCGGGATCGGTCGGCGCGGCCACGATGCGCCCATTGTCGATCCACAGGTCGCGGACCTGGCCGTCGATCTTGTTGGCGGGGTCATAAACCGTGCCGCCCGAGATTTTTAAGAGTGACATGCAGGAATTCGGTTACATTCGATGCGCTGGGCCGGCGAACCATCGATCCGCTGCCGCGTCCAGGCGTTCCGTCACCTTCGCCCGCTCGGATCGATTGGTCAAGGGGAGTGGCAGGAAGGGGCGCGCGAACCGGCGACCGTGAAGCCGCGTCTTTCCGCGCAAGCGCCAACACGGCGCGAGATTCGTCCGGCCAGAAACTTGCGAGGACTACTTATATGTCAGCACGCGATATCGCCTGGGGAGAAATCGACGCGGCACGCCGCTATTCGCTCGGGCTTTTGGAAAGCGTTCACGAGCGCGACTGGTTCCGGCAGCCGACCGAAGGCATCACGCACATTGCCTGGCAGATGGGGCACCTGGCCGCGGCCCAGTATTCGTTGTGCCTGCTGCGACTGCGTGGCGCCCAGGATACCGACGCACAGATTCTGCCCCCGAAGTTCACCGAACTTTTCTTGCGCGGCACGGCACCTGTTCCCGACCCGGCGAAATACCCGGCGCCGGCCGAAATCCTGGAAACGCTGGGCCGAGTCCAGGCGGCCGTCGAAACAGAACTGGCACGACATGCGGACGCCGACCTTGAACAACCGCAACGCGGCAAACCGCATCCGCTCTTTACGACAACACTCGGCGGACTCTTCTGGTGCGCCCGGCACGAAATGCTGCACGCCGGCCAGGTGGGTCTGCTCAAGCGACTGCTCGGCTACGCCCCCAAATGGTAATCCGGGTTTGACGGCTAGCGCCGCCGCTCGGCCGCGCGCGGCTCCTCGTTGTCGGCCGTGATCTCGAGGATCAAGTACAACTGCTGGTCCCCTTCGGCCATGCCGACGTCGAGGCTCATTCCGCCCACGAGCACGAGTTTGCCCAATGGCAAGTTCAAGCTGGTGGCCAATTGCTGGGCCCCCGATTGAATGCGATCGATCTGCACCGCCGGGTCTTTCGTGTCGTTCGGCCCGGTCAGCTTGATGGCATCCGTTTTTTCGTCCGATTGCGTGACGGCGCTGTGCAGGTCCACGAGCACCATGTCCTGGTCGGGCAGAATCAGCGGCGTCAATTGCAAGAGGGCACCGAAATGCGGCGTCAGGATCGTGGCCTGGTAGCCCGGGCTCGTACCGACGACCGGAATGGCGCCTTGCACCTTGGTGTCCAAGCGACCCGAAATCACGTGAACCGTCTGGCCATTGATGCACGTGACACGGCCGCTGGCATGCCGCGCCCCGGGCGGCAGCGCTGTCAGCCGTTCGCGCGAGATTTCACCGCCGCGAGATACTTGCTTATCGGCTGCACCGGTGAGCGCGGCCAGTTGCTCGCCGTTCACAAGCACCCAGTGCGCTTCGACCGACACCTGGCGCAGGGTGCCGATCTCGCGCCGCAAATCCTTGAAGAACGTTTCGATCTTGGCGTGTACCGGCAGCGTCTGGCTGATGGCGAGCGCTCCGCCGATGGGCGAAATCGAGCCCGAGCCGCCTTGTTCGTCCCAACTCTCAGGATCGATCAGGCTGGTGATGGTGTTCATCAACGGGCCCCAGGAAATACGCTGCGAGATCGACGGGCGCGGTGGCGTACCGCCCAGTCCGCCTCCCAACCCACCGACCTGGCCGAGAATGTGATCGGGGACGCGAAACATCCCGCCCCCCATGCCGCCGCCCCCTCCGCCTCCGGCCGCGGGGGCAGCCCCGCCGCCCCCCCCCATGCCACCCATGCCGCCGCCCATTCCTCCCATGCCACCGCGGAAGCCTGTTGGGTTGACGCCGGGTGCTGATTTGCCCATGCCCGGCAAAAAGGTCCCTTCGTACGGGTAGTTGGGCACCGGCACGACCAGGTCGATGACGCGATAAACTTTCACGACCAGCGGCAGCTCTTCGTCATTGTCTTCGTCGGCAGCCGCGGCTTGCTGCGAGAGGGCCGCGAGAATCGCTGCGGTGATCGTCAATAAAGCCAGCCAGGTCTTCCTTCGTGTAAAGCGCGTCATAGCTCACCTCGTATGTGCGTTGGTTACGTGTTGCAGTTCGAATTCGGCGGCGCGAACGCTCGCCATCAGGTAAAGATCCCCACGAGCCTCTTGCAGGACGGCGGCCGCCTGGGCCGAGGGATTCAGAAGTAGCGCGACAAGGGCTGGTTGCCGCTGCCCTGCGTCTCCCAGTGCGGCGGCAAGCGCCGCGATGACTTCGGGATTGGTCGAGTTCGCTAGCGCCAGCGCCGCGGCGTTCCGCACCTCAGCTTGCGGCGAGCGTAGAAACGCGAGCAGTGCAGCGCTGGGTTGCGGCCCGACGGTTTCGAGCGCCGCCAGCGCCTCGGCTCGACTCTGCGGCAGCGCGACAAACGTCAGGAACGCGCCGACCGACTCTTCGGTTCCACGGACAAGCAGCTCCCTTAAAAGCCGGCGCCGCAGCTCGCGGTGCGGTTGCCGCACGAGCATATCGACGATGTTGGCGACTTCCCCGGTCCGCACGACCGACTCAACGGCTTTGCCTGCGGGCGATGCAGCTAGCGCCACGGCTTGTGATCGGCGCGCAAGCGCCGCCGTACGGGCCACCAATTGTTCGCCCCGGCGCCGGGCGGCCGTCCGAAACTGCTCGTAATAACGAAAGCCGGAGACGATCAGATTGCCGGCGCGCTGGGCGATTGAATCCGCAGAGAGTGGCAGATTCGCAAGCGGCCCGTTCGACGACTTGTCAGCGGCGATATGAGCCGCCGACGCGCGTTTGCTCTTCGCCGCAACCTTTCGCGGCCGCACATGTCCCTCGGCATAGCTGGCCAGAATCACGCGCTCGTACAGCGTGGGATCGCGCACCAGGGGCGCCGCCGAAGGTTCCTTTCTCTCCTGTTTGACCACCGCCGGCGGCTTAGGGCGCACGACGGCAATTTCCGGAGCCACGGTTGCGGTCATCGAGCCGCGTTCGGTACGCCACAGAGCCGTCACTCCCGCGATTGCGAGCACGGCCGCCGCCACCGCCGCGCCGGCAAGGACGAACTGCCGACGCCGGCGAGCGCGACTCAAGCCACGCCAGTGGTCGCGCAGTCGGGCCAACTGCTCGGGGGCAGGCTCGGGCCAGCGGGCCTCGGCCAGCAGCCGATCGAGCGCCGCGTCCTGCTTGTCGTGAGAGTGACGTTCGTTCATCGGATCACTTTTCGGCAAAGCCCAGGTAAGCAGCGAGCCGGCTCCGCAGCCGCGCCCGCGCCGCCGACAAGGTTGCGTGAACGTTCTGCTCGGTGATGTCGAGCAGCCCGGCGGTTTCCACGATCGACAATCCTTCGAAGGCCGTAAGCACCATCACTTCGCGCTGCCGTAGCGGCAGCCGGGAAACTTCGGCCGCCACGCGATCGGCCAACTCGTTCGTTGCCGCGGCGGTCGGCGGGCTCACGGACCGGGGGTCGGGTGTTTCCTCGGCCTCGTCGATCGAGGCGATCGAGAACGTTCGGTTGCTGCGTAGTCGATCGCGAAACACGTTGATCAACACTCGATAGAACCAGGTGCGAAACGTCGCGCTACCGCGAAAGGTCTGCCAGCTGCGCGCGATACGGAGCAAGGCGTCCTGCACGAGATCTTCGGCCGCGTCGCGGTCTCCGGTCATCCGTGTGGCGAACCGCAAGGCTGCCGGCAGATGCTCGAGGACCAGTCGATCAAGCTCAGCGAAGTCCGCCACGAGTCGCCTCTGGTTGCTCCCTCGTGCCTTTGCGGAACTCGTCTACCATTTAGACGCAGAAACGGTCCCCACTCTCAAAGGCAAAAGCCAGAATAGTCGGAAAATATGCCGCCGGGCCGGGGACGGCGGCGATTTCGCAGTCGCAAGGACGAAGGCCGAAGCCTGGCCCCAGGGTGCAAGGGAGAGCCGAGGCCGCCATGGGGATAAATCCCGCGGACTTACCTTCACCCGCCGGGGATTTCGCGGCCGTGCGGGTCCTTCTGAGCATCGCTCAGGTCGGCCACGATCTGCTCTTGCAGCCGACTGTCGATAAAATGTTCCATTCGTTCGGCCGGGTCGTGGACGTGATCGGCCGCCAGTCCCAAATGCTCGACCAGATACGCTTCCCAGAGGCGGTGCGAGCGGACGAGCTCCGCGGCCCGGCGGCGGCCCTGATCGGTCAGTTGCAAGCCTACGGCCGAGCGCTGCAATTCGCCGCGCCGCAACAGCGACCACAGCCCGACGTTGGCCAGTACCCCGGCGCCCACGGCCTGCGTCGCTTCGCGCGGGCCCAGCCGGCGCTCGATGCGCAATTCTTCGAGGCGATAGAGCATGGCCAGCAAATCTTCGCGCACGATGCGGAGCGAAATCTGGGCGTTGCGCAGCATGGCGCTCAGGATGCCATAGCGCGGCGACACGAGCGCCGCCAAAGCGTAGCAGGCGCCGGCCACTACCGCCATGGGACCCGCGGCGGCAACGTTCCAGGCCACCGACAAGGCGTACCCCAGCACGGCCGCCACGACTCCGACGAGGGCGGCCAACAGCATCATGTTCCGCAACCGGTCGGTCAACAGCTGCGCCGTGGCGCCGGGAACGATCAACATGGCGATCACCAGGATCGAACCAACCTGCTCGAACGAAGCCACGGTCGTCAGCGCGACAAGCGCCATCAGCAAGTAAAACAGCCGATCGGCATTGATCCCCATCGTCGTCGCAAGCGCCGGGTCGAAGGCGCTGATTTTCAGCTCCTTCCATAAGGCGATGATCACGGCAACGTTCAATAACAAAACAGGAAGGATCGATACCAGCGCCCGCGGCACGTCGTAACCCCACAAGGGAACGGTGTAAAACTCCACCAAGTCGATCTGGCCGTACAGCACGCAATCGGGATCGAGATCGACGCCTTGCCCATAGCGCTTGATGAGGATCACGCCCAGGGCGAACAAGGAAGTGAAAACGACGCCGATCGAAGCATCGGCCGACACGCCCCCTTGGCGATGAATGGTCTGGGTCAAAAATGTCGTCAGCAGCCCGACGGCCAGGGCGCCGGCGAACATGAAGACGATGTTCATGCTGCCCGCCGCAACGAAGGCCACGACCAGTCCCGGCAGCACGGCATGCGACAGGGCATCGCCCAATAGGCTCATGCGCCGCAGCACCAGGTAACAGCCCAACAGGGCGCAAGCCACGTTGGTCATCGTGGCAATGCCGATCACGAGAATCGCGTCCTGCACGCCGGCGTCGAGCGAGTAGAACCAGCTAGCCACGGGTCGCCTCCCTGCCGGCGGCGCCGGGGTCGGCCGCGGCCGGTATCTCGTGAGGCGAATGCGGCACCACCGTTTCCGACGGTGGCAATTGACCGGCCGCCGCGAGCTGGGCTTCGAGCCGGGCGACAATCTCGGGCGTGAGGAAATGCTCGATCGAGTCCGCGTCGCGGTCGACGTGATCGGGCGCGATATCGGCGCCCGAGATCAGATAGAGCTCCCACAGGCGGTGCGTCCGCACGAGTTGCTCGGCGCTGACCAGACCCGCGGCCGTAAATCGCGCTCCTGCGGGTGTTACTTCTGCCAGACCCGCACGCGCCGCCCAGCGGGCCAGCCGGCGCACATTCGTCGCGGTCCAACTGCGATCGTCAACCAATTGCTGCCAAGCGACCGTCGTCCGTTCAGGCAATTGCGGCTCGGCAAGTTCGTAGAGCGACCGCAAAAGATTTTCGCGCTCGATGCGCCGCCGCACGCTCCATATTCTCACAACGCGGGCAATCACACCCCGCTGTGGGGCGAAGAGCATCGAAATGAAAAACAAAAATGTGCCGCAAAGCACGATCACCGGCCCGGTCGGCAGATTGCGCGTATTGTGACCAAAGGCTAACGGGTCGAAACCCAATACTTCTTCGATCGTGCCGGCCGAGATCATCGTTCCAAGAATGCCTGAGCCCGCGCCGATCAGGCCAGCGATCACCAGCATCGTGCCCAAGCGGTTCGTCCAGAAGCGCGCGGCGGCGCCAGGGATAATGAGCATCGCCGCCATCAGCACCACGCCCACGCTCGGCAGTCCCACGACGGTCACCAGCGCCAGCGTTCCCATCATCGTCATATCGATGGCCAGTGTCGGCCAACCCTGCGCGCGGGCAAAGCCTGGGTCGAAGCTGAAGACCTGGAACTCTTTGTAGAGCAATGTGACCAGCACCAGGCAGGCCCCGGCCACGATGGCGATGAAGCGCACATCCTCGCGCGTCATGCCGGCCGCCTGGCCATAGATGTAAGTTTGCAGTCCTGCTTTGCTGCTGGCCGTCGGTAGATTTTGAATAAGACTCGCGAGCACGACGCCCGCGCCGAAGAACGTGCTGAGCACGATGCCGATCGCGGCATCTTCCTTGGTGCGCGTGTAGCGGCACAACAGCGTGACGCAGGCAACGCCGGCCAGCCCGGTCACGAAGGCGCCGGCGAGCATGGCGGTAAATTGCCAGCCGCCGGCAATGGCTTCTGCCCCAAACCATCGCGCGGCGAGCGGCCGATAGCCGAGCACCAGGAACGCCAGGCACAAGCCCGGCAGCGCCGCGTGGGCCATCAAATCGCCGACGAGCGCGCGACGGCGGAGCACTGCGAAGCTGCCGACGATCGCGGCCACGGCGCCCAAGAGCGACGTGCCGAGCATCACCAGCAGAGTATTCGAGAGCGCGATCACCGCGGCCCTTCTCCCAGCCGCACGGCCTCGGCAACCTCGTCGAGAATGGTCAGGCGGCCACCGTACGTCTGCTGCAGGTTTTGTTTCGTAAAGGTCGTCGCCGTGGGTCCGGCCGCGACGAGCCGCAGGTTCAGCAGAATCACGAAGTCGAAATAGTTGCGCACCGTTTGCAACTCGTGATGCACGACGAACACCGTCTTGCCGCTGTTGCGCAGTGATTGCAGCAGGGCCACGATGGCTTGCTCGGTCGCCGCATCGACGCCGGCAAACGGCTCGTCCATGAAATAAATCTGCGCATCTTGCGCAAGCGCCCGCGCCAGAAAGATTCGCTGCTGTTGCCCGCCGGAGAGTTGCTGAATCTGGCGATGGGCAAATTCGGCCATGCCGACCTTTTCCAGGCATGCCGTGGCGAGGGAGCGCTCGGCCGCGCCCGGTCGGCGGAACCAGCCCAGCCGGCCGTAGGTTCCCATCATCACCACGTCGAGCGCGGTGACGGGAAAATCCCAATCCACCGTCTCGCGCTGCGGCACATAGCCGACCAGGTGGCGCTGCTCGGCGTACGGCCGGCCGTAGATCTGCACCTTGCCGCTGGCCAACGGAATGAGTCCCAACACCGCCTTGATGAAAGTGCTTTTGCCGGCCCCGTTGGGCCCGATGATGCCGATCAAGTGTCCCTCGGGCGCGACCAGGTCGATATCCCACAGCACCGGCTTGCGGTGGTAGGCCACGGTCATGTCGTGGACCTCGAGGGGCGGCGCCGCCGAGCGTGGTCGTTCGGCGGCAGGCGTATCTTCTGCAGGCGCCGCGGTCGGCTTGTCGTCGGCCATTCGTTTCATCGCAGCGCCCCCACGATCTGCTCGACGTTGTAATCGATCATGCCGACGTAGGTCGCCGCCGGCGAGTCGGCGGGGCCCAATGCGTCGGAATAGAGTTCGCCGCCCAGGCGCAGCTCGTGCCCCGCGGCCTCGCAACCTTGAATCAGGCTGCGGATGTTCTTCGAAGGCACGCTCGTTTCGATGAAGACGGCTTTCACGTGTCGAGCCACCAGCAAGCGGACCAGGTCGTTGATAGCTCCCAGATCGGCTTCGTCGGCCGTGCTGATTCCTTGCAGTCCGTGAACCTCAATGTCGTACGCTCGGCCGAAGTATCCGAACGCATCGTGCGCCGTGACCAGCACGCGTTGCTCGACAGGAATCTCGGCGATGCGGTTGCGCGTGGCAGCGTCGAGCGCGCGCAGCTCGGCGATGTAAGTGTCGGCCTGGCGGCGATAATCCTCGGCGTGGCCGGGATCAACCTCGATCAATTTCCGCGCGGCGTAGTCGGCGCAGTCGGCCCACAAGCCCACGTCGAACCACACGTGGGGATCGTAGTTGGCGGCGAACTCCGGGGCTTGCCGCAAGCGGTCGGGCGAATGCGCGCGAATCTCGTCGGTAACGGCGAACGTCGGCTTACGCTCGGCCAATCGCTCGAGCACGTCCGCCAGACGTCCCTCGAGGTGGAGACCGTTATAGAAAATCGCCTTCGCGCTCTTCAGCAGTCGGATGTCGCCGGGCGTAGCCTTATACAAATGCGGATCGACGCCCGGCCCCATGAGCGCTCGCACCTCGACGTGCTGGCCACCGATATGTTCGAGCATGTCGCCGACCTGCCCGGTCGTACAGACAATTCGAATACGATCGGTAGGTGCGACGATTTCCCCCACCCCCTCACAGCCGACGGCGAAGATCGGCAAGAGCCAAAGCACGAACTGAGCCAGGCCTTGGGGACATCGGGTTAGTGCGGAGATTGTCGTCATAGGCAGGGGCGGTCTTTTCCGCTCGGAAATTATGCGTTGTTGCAGGCAATTATTCAATGCCAAGAAATTATGTTTTTGATTGCTCAAAATCCGACCTGCCGTAGTGCAGGCGGAACTTGCGGCAGCGCCCAAGGCCGGCGATCGTGAGTTTCCGTCGCAAGGCATGGGCTGATCGGCAATGCTTGCCCAGGCCTCCATCAATCGCGCCTGCAACGACTTGCGAGAATTTGACCGGTCCCGAATCGAGGGATACGATTGCCAGTGCGGGCAGTTGCTGGCCACTGGTGAGGGTCTTGCCGTAGGAAGGGCACGTCGGGGGCTTGCCGCATGTTAGGTCTCACGTATTTCAAGCGTTACCGCATGGAGATCGACCTCGACCAGGGTCTCCCTGCGCCCGAGGTCCCCCTGGGATACCGCCTGGTACCGTGGCGATCCGACTTGCAATCGGCCCATGCCGAGGCCAAGTACCTCAGCTTTCGCAACGGCATCGATGCCAACGTCTTTCCGTGCCTCGGCGAGCATGAGGGGTGCCAGCGCCTGATGCGGGAAATCAGTCTGAAGGACGGTTTCTTGCCTGGCGCCACCTGGTTGGCCGCCACCGACGGCTTTGATCAGCCACTCGAGTATTGCGGCACCATCCAGGGGATTCGCGACCGCTCGGGGCTGGGAGCGATTCAGAATCTGGGCACCACGCCGGAGCATCGCGGCCAAGGTTTGGGCCGGGCCCTGATGCTGGCGGCCCTGGCGGGTTTCCGGGCGGCCGGCTTGCGGCGCGCCTATTTGGAAGTAACCGCCCAGAACGATAGTGCCATTCGCTTGTATCGCCACATCGGCTTTCACAAGGCGCGCACGGTATATAAGGCCGTCGAAAGCGCGTCGCCCGCGCTGCGCTAAGCCGGCGGCTGTTCTTCGCGATTGTCGTCTCTACGATTGAACATCGCGCACACTAGCGCGACTTGTGCATCGTGCCGCGGGTCCTGCCACGTCGGTTGCCATCCTGCACAAGCGCGGCTAGGCTCTATCGTTCTTATATGGTCGGATGCCCTACGGAGTGGGGACGCCGCCGGCCGATTGCAGCATCGCCCCCGTCGCAAAGCGTCGCCCCTGGGAGAAATGTCGCGTGAGCGACCCGATTCTTACACATTCGTTCAAAAATGGCCTGGTCCTGCTGGGCGAGCCGATGGAGGGGGTCGAGTCGGCTGCCTTCACCATTCGCGTCCCCGCCGGTACCGCCTACGAACCGGAATCGCTGGCCGGGCTGAGCACGCTGTCCTGCGAGCTTGCCTTGCGCGGCGCCGGGGAACGTGACAGCCGGCAGTTCGTCACCGATCTCGACAACCTGGGAATCGAGCGCGACGCCAATGTTTCCGACGCGCACACCAGCTTCAGCGGCGCGACGCTCGCGCGCAATTTGTTTCCAGCGCTGACGATCTACGCCGACGTTTTGCGCCGCCCGAGATTGCCGGCCGATCAGTTGTCGGCGGCTCGGGCTGTGGTACTGCACGAGTTGAGCGGCATCGAGGACGATCCGGCGCAGAAAGTCATTCTCGAGTTGCGCCGCCGCCACTTTCCCTCGCCTTGGGGGCGCCCCAGCCAAGGGCGCGAGGAATCGGTCAAAGCCGTCACGCTCGACGATGTACGTCGATATGTGGCCGGCAGCTTCCGCCCGAACGGCGCGATCGTGAGCGTGGCCGGAAACTTCGATTGGAACGCGGTCCGCGACCTGGTCGCGAAGCTCTACGAAGACTGGGCGCCCCAGCCGGCCAGCGAACCGACGTTGGGTAAGCCGGGCAAGCGCTGGGAACACATCGAGCAAGAGTCCAATCAAACGCAGATCGGTATCGCCTACAGCAGCGTGCCCTATCGCGATCCTGATTATTTTCAGGCCTGGGGTTCGGTCGGCGTGCTGTCGGGAGGAATGAGCTGCCGGCTGTTTACCGAGGTGCGCGAGAAGCGCGGGCTGTGCTACAGCGTCTACGCCTCGCATCAAACGTTGCGTGATCGCGCCGCCGTGCTGTGCTACGCGGGCACGAGTTCGGAGCGGGCCCAGGAAACGCTGGATGTCACGCTCGGCGAACTGGTGCGATTGAGCAAGGGGATCGAAAGCGAAGAACTCGGCCGCTTGAAGGCGCGCATCAAGAGCGGCCTGGTGATGCAGCAGGAATCGACTTCCGCCCGCAGCGCCGCGATTGCCCGCGATTGGTACTACCTGGGGCGCGTGCGGACGCTGGACGAGGTGGCGGCGCTCGTGGACGGGCTGTCGCGCGAAAGCATCAACGCCTTCCTGGCCGAACATCCACCCCGGGATTTCACGATTGTCACGCTGGGACCAAAGCCCTTGGAGGTGCCCGTTGGAATTTCGTGAGCATGTGCTGCCCAATGGCCTGGAGGTGGTGGCGGAATGCAATCCGCGGGCGCATTCGATGGCGTTGGGCTTCTTCGTGAAGACCGGCGCGCGCGACGAATCGAGCGCCGTGGCGGGGGTCAGTCATTTTCTCGAGCACATGCTGTTCAAAGGGACGGCGCGCCGCACGGCCGACGATGTAAACCGTGAATTCGACGAAATGGGGGCGCACTACAACGCCTTCACCAGCGAAGAAAAAACCGTTTACTACGCCGCCGTTTTGCCCGAGTACCAGGCGCAGGCACTGGACTTGCTCGCCGACATCATGCGGCCGGCCTTGCGCGAAGCCGACTTCACGACCGAAAAACAGGTGATCCTGGAAGAAATCCAGATGTATCAGGATCAGCCTCCTTTCGGCATGGACGACCGCTGCAAAGCGATCCATTTCGGCAACCATCCTCTGGGACATAGCGTGCTGGGGACGCTGGAAAGCGTCGGCCAACTGCCGGTGGACGCGATGCGCGAGTACTTCAAGCGCCGCTACTGCCCGACAAACATTGCGCTCGTGGCGTCGGGGCAGGTCGATTTCGACGCTCTGGTCAAGCTGGCTGAGCAACACTGCGGTGCCTGGGAGAGGGCGGACGCCGAGCGGAAGATCGAGCCCGCTAGCGCACGTTGCGCTTTCGAGTGCGTGGTCAAAGACGGTGTGACGCAGCAATACGCCATCCAATTGGCCAATGGCCCCAGCGCTACGCAGAACGAGCGCTTCGCCGCCAAGCTGCTGGCCACGATCCTGGGCGACGACTCGGGCAGCCGGCTGTTTTGGGCGCTGGTCGACCCTGGGCTGGCCGAGCACGCCAGCATCGGCCATTACGATTATCTCGGCACCGGAATGTTCATGACCTATCTCAGCTGCGATCCGGAGGCCGCGGCGAGCAACTTGCAGAAAGTGCTCGATATTTATCGCGCCGTTGAATCGCAGGGAATCACCGATCAAGAGCTCGATCAGGCCAAGAGCAAGATCAACTCGCGCGTCGTTCTGAGCAGCGAACGGCCGCGCGGACGACTGTTCAACGTCGGCGCCAACTGGGTGCATCGCCGCGAATATCGGTCGGTGAAAGACGACCTGGCCGCCGTCGACGCCGTCACTCCGGCCGACATCGCGGCCGTGCTGAAGCAATATCCGCTCACCAAAAGCACCACCGTCACCGTAGGCCCCGCCGCCAATGTCGCGCAGCCCAAGTAGCGCGAGAACGACGAATCCGATGGCGGCCAACGATTGCAGGAAGGCAACATGCCGGCACGCCCGTTGAGCAAGATCAGTCCTGACTGGTGGGACTATACGACGCTCGATCGCGAGATCCTGGATGACGCCGCGCGCCTCACACCCGAAGACATGCTGGCGCTCGCGCGGCCCGGCTTTGACGTGCGCTTTTATGACACGCTGGAAGATTTTTACCTGGCCGAGGCGCTGGAATACATCACCAGTTGGCGGGCGGCCACGCCGGAATCGCCGGCGGGCATTTGCGGACCGATCGGTCCCACGGAGCAGTTGCCGCTGGTCGCCCGGCTGGTGAACGAGCTCGAGCTGAACTTGCGCCACGCCCATTTCTGGGGCATGGACGAATGGGTCGTCGACGGCCGCGCGGCGTCGCTCGAATTTCCGCTCTCGTTCGCCCGGGCTGATCTCGAGTTGTGCTTCAATCGCATTCGGCCTGACTTGCGGATGCCGTCGGCCAATATTCATTTTCCCAACGAGAACCTGGCGGCCTACGTGGCCAGTTATTCGCAAGCGCGCTGCCTGGTGATGCAGGGAGGGCAGGGGGAAGTCAAGCATTGGGCGTTCAATGACCCGCCGCGCCGCGTGGCTCCCTATCACGATCAGCCCCCCGCGCCCGAAGAATACCGACGCCTTTCGACGCGCGTGGTCGAACTGCATCCGATGACGATTATTCAAAACGCCCGCACCTCGGGCGGCGGTGTGGTAACCAACGTGCCGACGCACGCGATCACGGTCGGTCCGGCCGAGACGTGGCGTGCCGAAAAGGTTTCGATCTGGCACGCCGGCTGCCATGACAATCCGTTCGGACAGCGGCTGACGACCTTGATGATTTCGAAGCGATTGCCCGACGCCGCGGTGCCCATGTCGCTGTTGGCCGACCATCCGCAGGTGCAGTTCAATTTCTACCGCCCTGGCATCGGCACCTGCGATGCCGAAATGCATTGACACTTCCGCGTTAAGGGGCCGACCCATGAACGTGTCGGGCAAAGTCGCGATTGTCACCGGGGCAGGGGGGAGCGGTTCCGGGCGCGCGTACGCTCGCCGGCTGGCCCGCGAAGGTGCGTCGGTTGTCGTGTGCGACGTCGATGAGGCGGGCGGGCGCGAGACGGTTCGCCTGATCGAATCCGACGGAGGTCGCGCGTTGTTTTGCCGCGCCGATATTGGTCGCCGTGACGAGGTGCGCGAGCTCGTCGACTTTACGGTTCGAGAATTCGGCGGCGTGGATATCTTGATCAACAATGCGTCGCCGGCATACCATCCGAATGAACCGCTGGACTGGTGGTTCGAGCCGGTCGAGATCGACCTGTTGGGCGCCATGGCCGCGATGAAATTCGCTATTCCCGCCATGCGCAAGCGCGGCGGCGGAGCGATCGTCAACATCGGCTCGACGTCGGCCGTGGGTCACGGCCGAAAGCATGCCAAATCGCCCGCCTATGACGTGGCCAAGGCAGGGCTTGCGCGTTTGACGACCACGCTGGCCTGGCTGCGGGAAACGGACAACATCCGTGTCAATTGCCTGGTGCCCGATTGGATCGCCGTGCCCGAGGTGCTGGAGTATTGGAACGCGCTCACGCCTGACGAGCGCCGCGCGCAGGACGTGCCCGAGGTTTTAACGACGCTCGACGAAGTGGCCGACGCCATGCTGGAACTGGTGACGAACGAAACGCTGGCCGGGCGAATCATGATCTGGTGGAGCGGCCAACCGCGGCAACTGATCGCGGCCGATGATCGAGGCTATGCTGCGGTCGAGGATTTCTAGACTCCATAACTTCCACGCCTTGTGTTTTCTCCTCTCCCTGCTCTTCGTGTCCCCGTGGTGCATACCTCTTACTAACGTGCCAACAAGCTCGCCATGCCTCCACGTGTTTTTGCGATCGCCGCGCATCCGGATGACATCGAGTTCGTGATGGCCGGCACCCTTTTGCAGTTGCGCGAAGCCGGCTACGAGCTGCACTACATGAACGTCGCCAACGGTTGTTGCGGGTCGAGCGTGACCGACGCCGCGACGACGGCCCGCATCCGCCGCGACGAGGCGCGCGCGGCCTGCCGGCTGCTCGGCGCGACGTTTCACGAAAGCCTGACGAACGATTTGGAGATCTTCTACGATCGGCCGACGCTCGCCCGCCTGGCGGCGATCGTACGCGAAGTGGCGCCCGAGATCGTGCTGACGCATTCACCGAGCGACTACATGGAGGACCACACCAACACGTGCCGGCTGGCCGTGACGGCGGCCTTTGCCCGCGGCATGCCGAATTTCGCAGTTGCTCCACCGACCGCGGCTATCGAACAGCCGGTGACGGTTTATCACGCACAGCCGCACGGCAATTGCGATGCGCTCGGGCAGCCGGTGCGGCCCGGCATCTTTGTCGATATCGGTGCGCAGCTCGAAACCAAGGCCGCGCTCTTGGCCGCACATGCGAGCCAGAAGCAATGGCTCGACGAAAGCCAAGGGCTGGATTCGTACATCGTCTCGATGCGCGATCTGTGCCGTGAAGTCGGCCGCATGTCAGGCCGCTTCGAATACGCCGAAGGTTGGCGGCGGCATAGCCATCTAGGTTTCTGCGCAGCCGATGCCGATCCGCTGGTGAAGGCGCTTAAGCCGGAGCGGGTGGCCCTCGCGCGACGGTAGTTCGGCGATGGGGCCTGTGCTACGCCAGGAGAACTGCAAAGTCGGTAGCCGGGGTTGTGACCCCGGAAGCGGCACGTGAAATCCAGGCCTCACAGAGGCCGGCTACAGAAGATACGCGCGCAGAATCTCAACTTTGCAGGTCTCTGTGTGCTTCGCCCGAAACTTTGACACGTCCCCCCGCAAGGCATTAAAATCCAGGCATGCGTTTTTAGGCCGCCGGTTCGCCGGCCGGTGGCCGCTTGAGTGCAACGGACAAGGCTTGGTGCGCTGAGCACACGAAGTTTTGTCCGTCCGGCCCTCAAAAGCGCCCCACCTGCGACCGGCCCCCGCCCGAAGAGGATGTTCTTCCGCCTGCCACACCTGAAGCGGAAGAAACGCCATCGAGCCTGAAAGTCTGACAAGGAACGGACGTTCATGCGGCTTGCCCGCGCGCTTACTCTTGCTCTTCTCGTGATCGCGCTAGCGACCGCGGTGTTGCGCGCCGAAGAAGCCGCCGTGAACGCGGCGAATCCGACGCCCAGTGCGGCCGATGCCGAGCGGTTCTTCGAGACCGAAGTCCGCCCGATGCTCGTGGCCCGCTGCCTGGAATGCCACGGCCCCGACAAGCAAGAAGCCGGCCTGCGGCTCGACTCGCGCGAGGCGCTGCTTAAGGGGAGCGATGCCGCGGTGGTGGTTGTGCCGGGCGAGCCGGACAAGAGCCCCTTGATTCACGCGGTGCGCTACGAAGGCAACGTGCAGATGCCGCCGGCCGGCAAACTGGCTGACCATGAACTGGCCATGCTCACCACCTGGGTGAAGCTGGGCGTTCCCTGGGGCGCCGCAGCGCCGGCGGCCACGGCCGAGACGATGCAAGAGCGCACCGTCCGCGCGAAGGCAACGCATTGGGCTTACCAACCGATTGCGCATCCCGAAGTTCCTTCGGCGAACGATCCGGCATGGAACAATAACCCGATCGATCGCTTTGTTTTTGCCGAGCTTGCACGGCAGGGGCTAGCCCCCTCTCCCACGGCCGATCGCCGTACACTGCTGCGCCGCCTGTCGTTCGATCTGACCGGTCTGCCGCCGACGGTCGCCGAGGTCGAAGAGTTCGTCAACGACACCGCGCCGGACGCCGTGGCCAAGGTCGTCGATCGGTTGCTCGCTTCGCCGGCGTACGGCCAGCGCTGGGGCCGGCATTGGCTCGATCTGGCCCGCTATTCCGACACCAAGGGCTATGTCTTCACCGAAGATCGCCGCTATCCGTACGCGTACACGTATCGCGACTACGTGATCCGCGCGCTGAACGAGGATCGCCCGTACGATCAGTTCCTCATGCAGCAACTGGCGGCCGACCAATTGAACGTCGCCGATCGTCGCGACCTGGCCGCGATGGGCTTTTTGACCGTCGGCCGACGATTCAGCAACAATACGCACGACATCATCGACGACCGGATCGACGTCGTGACGCGCGGCCTGATGGGCTTGACCGTCACTTGTGCGCGCTGCCACGACCACAAGTACGATCCGGTGCCGACCGACGACTATTACTCGCTGTACGGCGTGATGGCCAGCAGCATCGAGCCCGGCGAGCCCCCATTGATCGGCGACCCGCAAGATGGCGAGGCGTATCAAAAGTTCGTCACCGAGCTGGCCAATCGTGAAAAGGCTCTGAATGATTTTCGCGACACGAAATATCGCGGGCTGCTCGACGACCTGCGCGCCCGCGTCAAGGACTACCTGTGCCAGGTCGTGATGGACACGATGAAGGATTCGCTGCCCGACGACGCGGACCTTTCTTTCAATCCCGACGAGTTGCGCCCGGCCGTGGTGCGGCGCTGGAAACAGTATCTGGAGCGCACGGCGCGCGACCCGGAGCCGATCTTCGGCCTGTGGCACGAATTCGCGGCTGTTCCGCGCGACATGTTCGACGAGCGGGCTCGCGCAATCGTCGAACGCTTGCGAGGCGGCGACGATGCGGCGCGGCCGGTGAACCGCCTGGTGCGCGAAGAGTTCGTCAAACGACCGCCGCCCGATTCGATGCTCGACGTCGCCCGGACGTATGGCGACGTGCTGGCCGAAGTGGAAAAGCAGTGGCGCGCGGCGCAAACGCCGGCTGTGGCGGCATCGGGCGACGCGTCCAAGCCGCCCGAGCGTTTGCCGGATGACGCGGCCGAGCAGTTGCGACAGACGCTCTACGCGCACGGCGCGCCTGCCGCGGTTCCGGCCGACGAAGCACGCCGCGTGTTCGATCGAGCGACGCAAAACGAATTGAACAAGCTGCGCAAGAGCGTCGACGAGCTGAAGATCAACTCGCCGGCCGCCCCGCCCCGGGCGATGGTGCTCAACGAGCAGCCGACACCGCACAATCCGCATGTCTTTTTGCGCGGCGACCCGGCCCACCCCGACCGTGAAGTACCGCGCCGCTTCGTGCAGTTCCTGGCGGCCGAGCCGGGGAAGCCGTTTGCCCAGGGGGGCGGTCGGTTGGAAATGGCCCAGGCCATCACGAGCGCCGACAACCCGCTGACGGCGCGGGTGATGGTCAATCGTGTATGGATGCACCATTTCGGTAGCGCGCTGGTCCGTACGCCCGGCGATTTCGGGTTACGAAGCGAGCCGCCGACGCATCCGCAACTGCTCGACTATTTGGCCCGCTGGTTTATCGACGAAGGGTGGTCCCTGAAGCGACTGCACCGCTTGATCGTGCTGTCGAACACGTACGCGCAGTCGAGCGACGATCGGCCGGAATGTCGTGCGGTTGATCCAGAGAATCGCTGGCTGTGGCGCGCCAACCGGCGCCGGCTGGACTTCGAGGCCATGCGCGATTCGCTTCTCGCCGCGGCCGGCCGGCTGGATACCGCGCTCGACGGACGATCGATCGACATTTGGGCGCAGCCCTACAGCACACGTCGCTCGGTGTATGCCTTTGTCGATCGCCAGGACCTGCCAGGCATCTTCCGGATGTTTGATTTCGCCAGCCCCGACGTGAGCACGCCGCAGCGTCCCACGACTACGGTGCCGCAACAGGCGCTGTTCGGCATGAACGCGCCGTTTGTGTTGGAACAAGCGCGACACCTGGCGGCTCGCCCCGAGGTGGCGGCGGCAACCGACCCGGCCGCGAAGGTGCAGGCGCTTTATCAAGCGGCACTGGGGCGATGGGCCGAAGCGGACGAGGTGCAATTGGGCGTCCAGTTTTTGGCGCACGTACAACCGGCCGCGACGGCGGGCGCCCCGGTCGATCAGGCGGCGCGACTCTCGCCCTGGGAACAGTACGCCCAGGCGCTGCTTTTGTCGAACGAGTTCATGTTTGTGGATTGAGGGACGGGGATGTCGCACGCGCAAGATAACCGCCGACAGGATAGGCGAAACGATCGTACCGCGATCGCCGCCGGCCAATCCGCATTGTCGCGCCGCGAGATGCTTCGCCGCTCGGGGCTGGGGCTGGGCATGCTGGGCCTGGCTGGATTGTTGGACCCGGCGTCCACGAGTGCGGCCACCGCGGAGCCGAACACCGGCCTGGCCAGTCCGATGGCCGTTCGTGCGCCGCACTTCGCCGCCAAGGCGAAGCACGTCATCCACATTTTCGCCAACGGCGGCCCTTCGCACGTCGATACGTTCGATCCCAAGCCGTCGCTGGCCAGGCATGCCGGCCAGATGTTGCCGATGGAGAACCTGCGGACCGAGCGCAAGACCGGCGCCGCGTTCCCCTCGCCGTTCAAATTCGCGAAGTATGGTCAAAGCGGGATCGAAGTCAGCGAGCTGTTTTCGCACGTGGCCGAACACGTCGACGATATGGCGATCATTCGCTCGATGCACGCCGACGTGCCGAATCACGAGCCATCGCTGATGCTGATGAACTGCGGCGAATCGCGGCTCACGCGCCCCAGCTTCGGATCGTGGACCACGTATGGCCTGGGCACCGAAAACCAGAATCTGCCCGGCTTCATTGCCATGTGCCCCGGCGGATATCCGATCAAGGACGCCGAGAACTGGCAATCGGCCTTCTTGCCTGGTGCCTTCCAGGGGACGTACATCAACACCCAGCACACCGAGCTGGAGAAGCTGGTCGAGAACGTACGTAACACGGCGATCTCGCGCGAAGACCAGCGCCGCCAGCTCGACCTGGTTCAGGAGTTGAACCGCCGCCACCTGGCCCGCCGCGCCGGCGACGAAGCGCTCGAATCGCGGATTCATTCGCTCGAGCTGGCCTACCGCATGCAGGTCGAAGCGGCTGACGCCTTCGACGTGACGCGCGAGCCGCAGCACATTCTCGAAGCGTACGGCGAAGGCGTGCAGGCCCGACAACTGCTGATTGCCCGCCGGCTGGTCGAGCGCGGCGTGCGCTTCGTGCAATGCTGGCACGGAGCCGGCCAGCCCTGGGATAACCACGACGATATCGAGGTCAACCACCGCAAGCTCGCCGGCCAGTGCGACCAGGCGATCGGAGCGCTATTGCGCGATCTGAAGCAGCGCGGGCTGCTCGGCGAGACGCTGGTCGTGTGGGGTGGCGAATTCGGCCGCACGCCCACCGTCGAATTGCCGCAGGCTGGCGCCAATGCAGGCAAGATCAATGGTCGCGACCATAACCATTACGGCTTCACGATGTGGCTCGCCGGCGGTGGCGTGAAAGGCGGGCAGGTGTACGGCGCCACGGACGAATTCGGCTTTCAAGCCGTCGAAAACAAGGTACACGTGCACGACCTGCACGCGACGCTCTTGCACCTGTTGGGATTCGACCACAAGCGGCTGACCTACCGCTACGCCGGCCGCGACTTCCGTCTCACGGACGTACACGGCCAGGTCGTCAACGCCCTGATCGCGTAAGCCAGGAAACTGCAAAGTCTGTGGCCGGGGTCTAGGATTCCCGGAAGCGGTACGGTGAAATCCCGGCCTCACAGAGGCCGGCCACAGAAGGTCCCTCGCCAAGCGCACGCTACTTGCGCTTGTATTCCTTGTACGAGAGCGACTTGTTTTCGTCCCGATCCAGATTCTTGAAGTCGCGCCGGGCTCGCTCTTTGGCTTCGCCCGTTTTCTTGCCGACATACTCCTGTTCGGACAACCTCTTGTCGCTATTGCGGTCGAGCCGGGAGAATTCCTCGTCGTACTGCGTTTTCGTCCTGGCCTGCGCTTCCACGGCAGAACCAATGCCGACCAGCAGCATCGACAGGACCAGGATCCAAGAGAGCACAGACTTCATGATCGTGTTGTCCTCGTTGTTTCGGCATGATCGCCGGGCCATGGCTGGGTTGCTTCCAGACTAACAAGGGCCACACGCCGACACAAATCGCATGGCGCGGTTATTCCTATTTTATGCCGTATTAGGCCGGGCAGTCATCGTTTGGTCCCCTCTCGCCACGTCATGATTCCGCAGACCCCGGCGCACGCGAACATGAAACCGAAGATGAGACCAAGGGGCCAGTGTACGCTCGCGACACAAGCAGCACTTCCGGCAAACGCGAGGACGCCGAGCACGAAGGACGCCTTGGCCGCCCGAGGAGAAGGGATTTGCCGACACTGCTGCTTTTTTAAATCAAAGTGTGTCATTAGGGTGAAGCGGGTTGATCTTGGATTCTCCGAATCGAACGCATTAAGGATACCGGGACGAATCGGTCTGTCGAATTTCCGACGCTAAAACCACTGGGGATTATCGGCGCCCCCGTGAATCGACGGCAATCCATCGCCGGCGCAACTGGCCCGTGAGCCACTGAAGGTCCGGGCGCGGCCCAATCCGCCCGAGGGCGCTCATGGATTTCTAGCGCGGTTTTTATCCGCCGCACACGAGCCGCTAACGTTCGCTGGCTACGATCCGGCCAAGTTAAGTGGCCCGTGCCCTCTGAAGCTGCACGCCAATGATCCGTAGCACGGACACCTAGGTGTCCGAACTTCTAACGCCCCTGTCGGCCGTTGTCGGCATTTAGTTGCAGGGAGTCTCGCGTTTTACGGATTCGACTGTTGCGCTGGTTCTTCGCGCGTTCGTGCGGCGACTCCGTCCACCCGTCCGCGCGGTTTTCGCATGTTTACGACTCTTTCGGACTCTCACCTGGAGAAAGCAAATGAAACGAACTGTGGAATTCAAAGCCGTGTTGGTCGCCCTGGTCGCTGTCTGCGTTTTGGCAGGGCGGGCCGCTGCTTCGACCATTTCGGATATCCCCGGCGGTGCCGCTGCCAGCGCCCCCTTTACCCTGAATAACGTGGAAGTCGTCGGCATCCTCGACTACAGCACCTCGTTCAACAACGCCACCATCATCCTGCGGGACGGAACCGGTTCGATCATCGATTTCCGCGTCCCCTTCGCTGTCTACAACCCCACGCTGGGCGACGTCATCAACCTGACGGCGAACAACACTCCCTTTCAGGACGGTCCTGAGCTGGCCGGCAGCTCGATGACCGGGGTCAGCCTTGTCTCGCAGGGCAATCCTCTCAATATCCCCGTCGTGACGATTCCGCAGGTCAACGCCGCATCGGGCACCACGGGCAGCTTGACGTCGACAGGCGAGGCGGTGGTGACGCTGCATAACGTTCACTTCGCGGCCGGAACGCCCGCGACGCTCGCGCAAAACACCAGCTACACGCTGACCGATGGTACGAATACGGCGATCTTGTTTGCCAACAAGAGCTACGGCAACGTGGGCGCCACGCCGTCGACCACCAACGGCCTGGCCCAGCTCAACGCTTTGGGGGGTGGCAACGCGCCGGCCCTGGATATCACCGGCTACGTCAGCAACTTCTTCGGCACATCGGAGTTCTATCCGCTTTCCGCCACCCCCTCGGTGCCCGAGCCGGCGACGTTTGCACTGGCGGGCTTCGGACTGGCGGCGCTGCTGGTCGCGGGCCGCAAGCGCTTGATCGATCGCAATCGCCAGTAATTCCGGCTGCCTGCCAGCGCGAGAGCGCTCGATTTTCACCGAGGCGCAATGAGAGTCGCGAAGGGCCCTGTCGCCGTAATCACGGCGGCGGGGTCGCTTCGTTTCGTGGATGGCCCCCCGCTCCTTAACCTCGATCGCGCGTCAATTGCTGGCAGCAAGCGCCGGGGCTTGAATGCCGATATCCACCGCGCAAACCACCTTCTTCGCCGGCTCGCTTACGCAAAGGTAATGATGCACGGTGAAACATTCCCGGCGCTTTTTCGCTGACAGACGTATAAGATCTGAGTGGAGCGGCAAATCCTCACCTTAAGAAGGGGAAGGTTCGATCATGTGTCGATCTCTGGTTCGTTCTGTAGCAGCCGCTCTCATGGTCACGGCTTCGGTCGTTGGTCAGGCTTTTGCCGATGGCCCGACGGCGAGCGCTTCCGCACCACAACCGACAACGGTTCAGCGTCCTACGACGACGCCGGTTGCTGCCCGTGCGGTGAATCGCGCCCCGCGACGCGGACGCACGAACTACCGCTACTCCAACAATAACAACACGGGCCGAACCGGACGTCGCTGGAGTTACAACTACAGCGGTGTCGGCTTTCCGCGCATGGAAGGCGGATTGACCGCAGCGGCCAACCGCACGACTTGGGGCCGCAATCCCTAGTCGTAGCGCGCGGTTAGTTCTGGAGCTTGCTAAACGGCTAATGAGGGCTTTGACGGTGCCGGTGCGCGCCTTCCCTTAGCCGCACGGCAGATTCAGCCGGTGCGAGAGCAAATCGAGTCGCGATTTCAACTCGGCCATAAGTTGCCGCTCGTCACCCGGCGGCGGCACCTCATCGGCCGTGGTGGGTGCGAGTTCCGCGGCCAGCGCTTCGAGATCGACCAACCGCTTTTGGAAGCGATAGAGCTTGCTGGCCGTTTCGCGCTTTCCCTTCCACGCCAGGTCCAACTGCATCATCATTCCCAACAACAGTGCGACCTGGCCCAGCAGGGTGATCGGCAGGCCGGTGCTCTGCCAGGCGGAGCGTCCAAGAAATACGCCCGCACACAACAGGACGATTCCCGTGGCCAGCGCAGCGGCCCCCGTGGCGACGATCAGCCAGGCGGCGCGCGAGCGTCCCCGGCGAGCGGCGGTCGCCGGATCGCCGACCGGCGGCGCTGTCGATGGTTCGACCTGGTCATGCGCGGGAGCGCCGGCCGATTCGGCCACTTCGGTCGAGAAGCGGGCCCCCGACAGGATGCGATCGACGTGACGAAGCTGCTCTTCCAGCTCCCACGTGTCAAACGTGGACAAAGGCGCGCGGATCGTCACCGTGGGGGCATCGCAAACAAAGGCGGATGTCTCTCGTCGCGGCTCATCGCGCCGGCTGGCATGCGATACCGTGACCCGCGCCGCGCGAGAACGGGCAAGCGCGGTCGGCCCCTGCAAGCCGCGTGCGCCATGCGCCACCGTCGCGCCGCACCGCACGCAGCGCGGCTCGTCATCGGCCCCTTCGCAAACGGCCGGAACCTCTTGTCGGCAGCTTTTACACCACACGGCACAACCACCACGCGTCAGGAATCACGGCACCGCGCCGCTAGTCATTGCGTCGGCCACGAGCCGCGCGAGACTTTACCTGCCGTGTAGGTTGTAGCGATTGCGCGGACCGCAAAGCGCGAGATGGGTGTTAAGCAAGCGCTATTCGGCCGAAGCGGTCGCGCTTTCGGACGCATCGGCCGCGCCCGCCGCCGGCACGAACCATTCGCCGCGCAACCAATCGGCGAGGAGCGACAATTCCTCGGCCGTCAAGCGATGCTGCGTAGGATCGTCCCCCGCGGCAAATTCCGGCATGCGGTCGTTCTTGTCGCCGTAGAAGCGCTCGTGCCCGGGGTTGCTGATCATACCGATCAACCATTCGCGCGAACCAAAGCCGGTCAGGTCGGGCGCGGCGCCCAGATCGCCCGCGTCGTGGAAATGATGGCAGTTCGTGCAACCCGCGGTTTCCTTGATCAGCGCGGCGCCGGCCGTGATCGTGGCGGCGTCCTTGGCGTCGACCGTGGCTTGCGCGGGCAGCTTTGACTCGGCCGAAAGCGCGACGACGACGTCGTGCCGCTGGGTGTCGGAGAGCGCTTTGAACTCATCCCCCTGCACGAAGCCGACCATGTCGCCTTCCTTGTGCGCGGTATGGCCGAAATACCGATCCGAGGCAATCTTGTCCGGGTCCAAAAGGCCCGCGATCCAAGCGCGGCTGGCGAAGCCGAACAGGTCCGGCGCGGTAGATTTCTCGATTTGCTGGCTCTCACGCGCCGGATCAACATGCGTGTGACAGGCGGCACAATGCTGTTCGAATAGCTCCGGCCCGCGCGTCTTCGCGTCGCTGCGCAACAAGGAGAGCGCGCCGGTCGGCGGAATCTCGAGCCCGCGCGCCAGTTCCACGGCGCGGCGCGAGGCGGCTTCGGCGTGCTCGACCGCCTCGAGATAATCGCGTGACAAAGTCCAGCGCTCGTGCGCCTTCTCGTTGTCCGGACTTGGCTCGGCGATCCACCGCGACTGCCGGTCCGCCCACATGGCCTGGCCGGTCAAGATCGTGACGCCGATCAGCAAGCAAAGAAGCAGCCCAACATTGAAGCGATGCCCCAGCTTCCAGCGACCGAGAAAGGGCATCAAGAACAACAGCCCCATGACGGCGCCGGGGATAATGATGCCGCCGATCAGCTCGCCGGTTTCGGGATTCGATTCGAACAGCTTCAAAAACTGAAACAGGAACAAGAAATACCATTCCGGGCGCGCAGCGGAATAGGGCGTGGCACCATCGGCAGGCGCTCCCAGCTCGGCGCCCAACACGTCGCCGGCCTTATCCGAAACGAGCAAGTTGGCGATGCCCTGTTCACTGCCCAAGCCCGGCAAGATCGTGAGGAACAACACGACCGCCAGCACCGCCAGGCAAGCCACGGCGTCTTTCAACACCTGGTCAGGCCAGAAGCTGCCGTGCTCCCCCTTCAGCGGTTGCTTGGCGTGCAAGCCGTGGCGGCGGAAGAGCGCGACGTGCAGGACCAGAAATCCAACGAGCGCCCCCGGCAGTACGCCGGCGTGCAAAGCGAAGAAGCGCGTCAGCGTGTGATGACCATATTCCGGACCGCCGACGATGAGCCGCTGCAGTTGCTCACCCACGCCGGGCACGATGCTGGCGATATTCGTGGCCACGATCGTGGCCCAGTAGCCCTTCTGATCCCACGGCAGCAAGTAGCCGGTCAGCGACAAGCCGAGCACGATCTGCATCAGCATCAGGCCGAGCCAGAAGTTCACTTCGCGCGGCGCGCGATAGGCCCCGTCGATGACGACCTGCATCAGGTGCAGCGCCAACAAGACCACCATGGCCTGGGCCATGAAGTGATGGATGCCGCGCAGCAGCCAGCCGCCTTGCATTTCGTGCTGGATGTAATAAACGCTTTCCCAAGCCGTCTGGCTGCTGGGCGCGTACGACATCCACAGAAACACGCCCGTGATCGCTTGCACGGTGAAGGCAAAGACCAGCGTGCTTCCCCACACGTAGCGCCAGCGCGCGCCGCCGGGCACGTGCTCGTACAGGGCCGCGTGCAGAAGATCGGCGATGCCCGTGCGATGATCGAGCCATTTTACAAGAGCTTTCATGCCTTGGGGTCCTTCGCCGTGCGGCCCGTGAAGAAGTTCTCGAATTTCACCCACACCGCCGTGCCCGACCCGTCGTCGCGCACTTCACACTCGAGCGTGTCCAACCCGCGCGGGCTGGGGCCGGAGAGCACCTTGCCCTCCAGGTCGAAGGCGCTCGTATGGCAAGGGCATTGGAAAATGTCGCGCGGGGCGTCGAACGAAACCGAACAGCCCAGGTGCGGGCAGATGACGTTAAAGGCTTCGACCTTGTCCTGGCCGCTTTCGCGCCGCAGATACACCGCGCCGATCGGGGCAGGGGGGTGTTTCGTCCAAGCATCGCGCCGATCGGCCACCACCGGAAAGCGGCGCGGCTTGCCATCGGCCGGCAATGCGTCGAGCCGCGCGACCCGCAAGAACTGACCGTTACCTCCTTTGCGCCGCAACGGATCGGCAAGCACGGCGAGGCCCGCCAAAAACGGGCAAACCACGAGCAGCCCACCAATCACGACCGCGCTGAACTTGGCGAAGAATCCCCGCCGGTCATCCGCCGGGGGCGCGGAGGGCAGGGGAGGGGAGGGGGATGCGGACATGGCGAAACTCCTTACGTCGCGGCCGATTCCAACGAATGCATTTCCTTACGCAATCGAACGACTTCATGGCGGCCCGACCCCGGCACCAGCACACGAGCCCCAGGGCTCGAGCGGGCGCGGGTTCGACGGCAACAATACGGCAAACGACGAATCAATTTGTGGGAACGAGATCGAGGCGGGAATCGTTGGCGGGGCGAACGCCCAGGATTATCGCATCGCCGCGCGCACGGCGTCAAGCACGCGTGGCTCGGCCGTGGCCAACGGTCCCGGCACCATCGCGCCAGCCGCGGCTTTGTGCCCGCCGCCGCCGAAGGTCTCGGCCATCCGGCTGCAATCGAGCCCCGCGCGGCTACGAAAGCTGACTTTCACGCGGCCATCCTGCTGCTCGACGAAAATCACCGCGACCTCGGTCCCGGCGATGACGAGCGTCATGTTCACGACATCCTCGGTATCGGCCGGCGCGGCGCCCGTGGCCTCGAAGTCTTCGCGCGTCACGGACGTAAACACCAGGCGTCCGTTGAGCTCGGTCTGTGTGCGCGCCAAAATCCGCCCGCGCAGTTGCACGCGCGCCAGCGTGTCCTGCTCGTAGATGGTGTTGTAAATCGCGTCGGGCCGGGCCCCGGCATCGACGAGCGCCCCCGCGAAGCGGAACGTATCGCCCGTGGTCGAGGCAAAGCGCAGCCAGCCGGTGTCGGTGGCGATCGCCGCGAAGAGTGGCCTGGCGATCTCGGGGGTCAGTTGAACGCCCAGCTCGCGGGCGGCCTCTTGCACCAGGCGGCCGGTCGCCTCGGCCTGCGTGTTGCGAAACACCTCGGCGCCGAGATCGTCGCTGCTGATGTGATGATCGAGGATGACTTTCTTGGCCTTCGTGGCGCGGATGACGTCCCCCATCTCGCCCAGCTGCGCCCAGGCGCTTGTATCGAGCACCATCAGGCAGTCGTAATCCATGAGCTCCGCGAGCGTCACGTCGCGCCCCAGAACCTGAATGCGATTCTGGGGATCGATAAACGCCAGGTTGGCGGGCGTGGCCTGCGCGTTGACGATGCGCGCCTCTTTGCCGAGCGCGGCGAGCACTTGCGCCATTCCCAGCTCGCTGCCCAAAGCGTCGCAATCGGGACGCAAGTGGCTGGTCAGGATGAAACGCTGATGCGCCTGCACCAGTTCGACAAATCGACGCCAGTCAATCGACATTGCGCAATCAACCACTCGCGGTGTGGGACCAAAAATCCATCATAACCCGCGATCGATCAACTGCGATACGCGGTCGCCATTTGTCGCGCCTGGACGACGTCGCGGCGCAGCTGTGCCTGCAACTCGTCGACATTGGCAAACGGATGAATGTCCCTTAGCCGGCCCAGGAAGTCAACCTCCAGGGGCTGGCCGTAAAGCGTTCCTGCGAAGTCGATCAGGTGTACTTCGAGCTTGAGGGCTTGCTCGCCGAAGGTCGGGTTCGGGCCGACGTTGATCGCCGCCGGCCAGGAACTTCCGCCGTGCCATGCCAGCCCTGCGTAGACACCCAAGCCGGGAAGTAACGTGTCGACGGCGGCGAGGTTGGCCGTCGGGAAACCAATCTTGCTACCCCGTGCGGCGCCGTGGGTGACCATGCCGCGCAGTCGATAAGGGGCCGTCAGCAGGTCGCGAGCCGCGTCAACCTGACCGGCGCTCAGCAGGCGCCTCACGCGCGAACTGGAAACGATTTCCCCGTCGATGACGACCGGCGGAACGATTTCCAGCTGCATCGCAGCGGCCGTGGTCAATTGCCGTAACACGTCGATCGTGCCACTGCGATTGCGACCAAAATAAAAATTCGGTCCCTCGACCATGGCCCGCGCGTCGAGCGCGCCGCGGACGATCTGATCAAAAAACTGCTGCGCATCGAGCGCCAGCAGGGCCTCGTCGGTGGGATAGGCAATAATGGCGTCGACGCCCAGGCTGGCTAATAGCTCCGCCTTGTGATCGGTCCAGGTCAACGGCGGCGGGGCTTCGGCTGGGCGCAACAGCCGCACCGGATGCGGATCGAATGTGAAAACCACCGCCGGGCCGTTTACGTCCCGCGCCTTGGCCAGCAGCCGTTCCACGATCCGCGCGTGGCCGCGATGAACGCCATCGAAATTGCCGATCGCGATCGCGCCCGAGCGCAACTCGGAGGGAAGCGTGGCCAGATCGCGAAAGAGCTTCACAGTCGCCAGAGCAGGGGAGGGCAGGGGGGTTCAAGACGCGCCAGGCCCATTATGGCTAGGGGGCGTCCGGCCGGTCAAACCGCGAAGGCCGGATCCGCAAGCGTTGCCGTGCAGTGGTTCATTCCAGAATCCACTCCACAACCTGGGCCAATCCGTCGCTATTATTGCAAGGGGCAATGCGGTCGGCCGCGGCTTTGACTTCCTCCTGGGCGTTTCCCATAGCGACCCCCAGACCGGCCGCGCGAATCATCGGAATGTCGTTGACGTCGTCGCCGACGGCGCAGATTTCGTCATCCGCGATTTGCCAATCGCGGGCCAGCCGCTCGATGCCACTCCACTTCGTCGCGCCGGCCGGAGCAATCTCGCACATGTAGCCGACATAGCGCGGGCTGCGCAACACATGCACGTATAGATCTTGCGGATAGCGAGCTTCCAGCTGCGCGGCGAGCGCGAGCATCTCGGACCGCGTCCCCATGGCGAAACCGGAAAAAATGCCTTCCGGCGGATTTTCGACCAGCGTCGGACACAAACGCTGACAATCAGGATTCATCCGAAAGAATTCGGCCAGCTCCGGCTTCGCGCCTTCGATGCTGCGGCAATACATGTCGAAGCCTTGCCCATACGTATCGGCGTATAGCACCGGCTCGTACCCGGCCGCGGCAACGAGTTGCAGCGAACCTTCGAGCACGCCCGGCGCGAACGCGGCACGATAGAGCGTGCGATGATCGAGCGGGTCCTTGATGAGCGCCCCCGAGGCCGTGACGAGCGGAACGTCGAGCTTCAAGGGTTCGACCAGCGGCAGCGCACGGCTGTAGCGCCGGCCCGTGGCCAGCACCACACGAATGCCGGCCCGCACGGCGCGGGCGAGTGCCTCGCGCGTCGCGTCGGTCAGTTGATCCTGGCTGTTGACCAGCGTCCCGTCGATATCAATGGCCAGCAAGCGGTAACGAGACATGCAATTCGAGCAGGGGAGGGCAGGTAGGTAAAGTTCTTTCGTCACACCGCGTCGGCCATCGAGGCCAGCTGCAACACGGAACGCGCTTGCTCCTTTTCGAGATACGTCCGTCCCTTGCGGACGTTGATGTGATCCCAGGGCAATCGCGCATCGAGCGGCTCGGTGTGGTGCAGCACGGTGGGAACGTCGATGCCGGCGTCCGCAAAAGCCTGCCACCAGCGGGCCGCGTCGAAATGCTCGCCCCAACTATCAAGCCGCGCTCCGCGCTGCCAGGCGAGCAAGATCGCGGCTCCGACCCGCCGGTCACCCCGGCTCAAGACCCCTTCGACGAGCGAGTCTTCGATCGGATGGCACTTGATGTCGACGGCACGGATGCGCCGCTTCTTCATCAGGTAGCCGCGCGCCCACCGCAAATACTCGCGCGACTGCATCCCATTCCACTGGTAAGGCGTATGCGGCTTGGGAACGAAGTTCGACACGCTGGCCGTGACTTTCGCGTAATGACCAAGTTCCTCCTTGCCGATGCGCGAGATCGTCTCGGCCATTTCGACAATGCCGTCCAGGTCGACCGGGCGCTCGCCGGGCAATCCGCACATGAAATACAGCTTCACGTGCCGCCAGCCGTGACGAAAAGCCTCGCGGCAGCCGACGTACAGATCCTCGTTCGTGATCTTCTTGCGAATCTGCTCGCGCATGTCGTCGCGGGCGACCTCGGGCGCCAAAGTCAGCCCACGACGATCGCTCGACAACAGGGCCGCCACGCCGCGCAATTGCTCGTTGACGCGCAAACTGGGCAAAGCCAGCTTCACCCCCAGCGGCTGAAACGTCTCGTGCATCCGCTCGAGCAACTCGCCGAACCACGGGTAGTCGCTCGAAGAGAGCGACAAGAGCGAAATCTCGCTGAAGCCCGTGTTTTGATAGGCGGCCAGCGCCGCGGCCACGATCGTTTCCACGCGCCGTACGCGTAGCGGCCGCTTGATTACCGTGCTCTGGCAGAAGCGACACTGCCAGGGGCAGCCGCGCATGATCTCGATCGCAATGCGGTCGTGAACGCATTCCACGACCGGCACGATCGGCGCCAACGGCAGCGGAAACCCATCGAAATCATCGATCACCGACGGTTCGATCGTCTGGGGCACCAACGCATGCGTGGGGCGCGTCGCGACCAGGTGACCGGCATCATCATATTCGGCTTCGTACCAGCGCGGCACGTACGCAAACGGGAGCCGCGCGGCCAATTGCAATAGCGCGCGCTCCCGCTGATCGCGGCCGGCCATGCCGGATCGAGTCCCCTCGTCGGCCCTCATCGCTTCGCGGATGTCGAGCCAGGCGTCGCACAGCCGCGGCAAGCTCGGCTCGCCATCGCCAATGACGAACACATCGATGAAATCGGCGAGCGGTTCCGGGTTCTGCGCACAGGGGCCGCCCGCGATCACGAGTGGATCGTCGAGCGTGCGGGCTTCGCCGGAAAGCGGTATGCCCCCCAGGTCGAGCATCGTGAGCACGTTGGTATACGACAGCTCGTATTGCAGCGTGAAGCCGAGGACGTCGAATTCCGAGAGCGGCGTGAAAGTCTCCAGGCTGTAGAGGGGCAGGGGAGCGGCGCGCAGCTCGCGCTCCATGTCGCCCCAGGGCGTGAAGACCCGTTCGCAGGACCAATCCTCGCGAGCGTTCATCAGCGTATACAGCACCTGCAGGCCGTGATGGCTCATGCCGATGGTGTACGTATCGGGAAAGGCGAGACAGAGCGTGCCGCGCACCTGGTCGTGGCGCTTGCGGACCGAATTCAGCTCGCCGCCCAGATATTGCGCCGGCCGCTGCACCCGTGGCAGCAGTTGTTCGACCGATCTCTTCAGCCGCTCGTTGAGCATGGAATCGAAAGCGACGGGAACGACCGCCTGCCATAAGTCAGGGACCACCGGGCAGAAGCGCCCTCGGGCAATCTATCCCGTGGCGCCGTCGGCGACAACACAAGCGGCGTAGACAATTGGCCCGCGGCCGGAGAGGATAGGGTTAGAGGGGTTCGAGGTTCCTGCGCCGCCGCGTACCAGCCCCGCGCTTGTCATCCACATCATGCGATATATGCGAACGTTGCCCTACCAGATCGCTAGCGTCGTGTTGCTGGGCCTTACTTTCCTTGGCACTCGCGCGGTCACCGCGCAAACGCCGGGCGAGTTCCAGCAAGCCCGCGAGCGCATGGTCGACGAAGACATCGTAGCGCCCGGAATCACCAACCGAGGCGTCATCGACTCGATGCGAAAAACGCCGCGGCACGAGTTCGTCCCGTCGGGCGAGCGGCAAAACTCGTATTACGACATGGCGCTGCCAATCGGGGCGGGACAGACGATCTCGCCTCCCTTTATCGTGGCCTACATGACCGAGCAGCTCGATCCGCAGCCAACCGACAAGGTGCTCGAGATCGGCACCGGCAGCGGCTTTCAGGCCGCCATTCTTTCGCCCCTGGTCGACAAGGTGTACTCGATCGAGATCGTCGACACCTTGGGCAAGCGCGCCGCGGCAACGCTCAAGCGCCTGAAATACACGAACGTCACGACCAAGATCGGCGACGGCTACCAGGGCTGGCCCGAACATGCGCCGTTCGACAAGATCATCGTCACCTGTTCGCCCGAGAATGTGCCGAAGCCCTTGATCGAGCAACTCAAGGAAGGGGGCCGTATGATCGTGCCGCTAGGGCAGCGCTACCAGCAGGTGCTGTACATGTTCCGCAAGGAGAACGGCGAGCTGGTTTCCGAAGCTTTGCGACCGACGCTCTTCGTCCCCATGACCGGCACGGCCGAAGACCAGCGCAAGGTACTGCCCGACCCGCTGCACCCGTCGATCATCAACGGCAGTTTCGAAGAAACGAACCAGGCGGAAGACGCGCCGATCGGCTGGCACTACTTGCGGTTCGGCGAATTAACCGGCGGCGCGCCCGAAGGAAAACGGGCACTGACCTTTACCAACGACGTGCCGGGACGCGGCTGCCAGGCGCTGCAGGCTTTTCCGGTCGACGGACGCAAGGTCGATCAGCTCGACGTTTCCGCCTGGGTGAAGGTCAAAGATGCCGAACCCGGCCAGAATCCCGATCAATTGCCGATGATGGCCATCACGTTTTACGACACGAAACGCGCGATGGTCGGGCAGCGCGGACTGGGGCCGTGGCGCGGTACCGCCAACTGGAAGCACGAGGAAGGGCGCGTCCGCGTGCCGAGTAACGCCCGCGAAGCCATCGTCCGCATCGGCCTCTTGGGCGGAGTGGGCGAAGTGTCGTTCGACGACGTGCAAATTCGCGGCGTGCTCAAGGGAGAGAAAGCGAAATAGCGCCGACTGCAAATCGTTTTCTCTAACGAGCCGCGCCGCGTTGGACGAAGCGGAACGGCATCGTCCCTACTTCAAAGCCGGGACGCAGCGAGATATTTACGAGCAGCCCCAGCGCCACGCCGTGGGTGAGCAAGCCCGACCCGCCGTAACTCAAAAGCGGCAGTGACAATCCCGTGACCGGCAAAAGGCCGACGGTCATGGCCGTGTTGATAAACGCCTCGACGCCGAAGAGCGTACCAATGCCGATGGCAGTCAATCGGCCGAATGGTTCGCGGGTGCGCGCGGCAATCGACATCGCGGCCAGCACGATGCCAAATTCCAACAACAGCGCCGCGAGCGCACCACTCCAGCCCAGGCGCTCGACCAGCACGACGAAAATGAAGTCCGTGTGATCTTCGGGCAATTGATAGACGGCGCGATCAAGGACAAAGTCGCCCGCCCACAGGCTGCCGCGTTTTCCGCCGAGCGCGAGCATCTGCTTCGACTGGTGCAGATGATAGCCGTCGTCGCTGGGCGCTTGCTCGGGGCCGGTCTGTTCGAACAAGGCGGTGACCCGCGACCGCTGCTCGCCGCTCATCTGCGACCACAAGACCGGCAGCATCGCTACCCCGCATAACGCAAGAGCAGCCAGGTGTGTCTTGCGAGCTCCGGCGGCGTACAACATCGCAAACAATAGGGGAAAAAAGACCAGGGCGGTTCCCAGGTCGGGCTCGCGAAGGATCAAAACGACCGGCACCAGCGTGAGGGCCAGCGGCGCAACCAGGCCGCGAAAATGCCGGTAATTCTCGGCGCGCATCAGGTAGCGGGCGAGCGCTAACACGAAGACCAGCTTCGAGATCTCCGACGGTTGAAAGCCGATCGACCCCAGCCGAATCCAACGTTGTGCCCCGTGCGAGGCTGGAAAGAAATAGACCGCGATCAACAGCACCAGCGTCGTGCCAAAAAGCGGATAGGCATAGTCGCGCAACACACGGTAGCCAGGCAGCGCGGCCAGCCACACCGCCGCGCCCGCGAGCAACGAGCATAAAACCTGGTGGCGCAGCAAGCGCCCTTCGCCATCGGCCAATTCTTCACTGCGCGCAATTCCGCACCAACCGACGAGCAAGAGCGCGCCGGCCGCCAGCAGCAAACCCCAGGGCAATCGTTGTGGCCAGGCGCGAGGGAGCATCGTGCAAAAGAGATCGTGCCAGGAATGGTGCCACGTTTCTTGATTCACCGCGAGCGAGCGGATTGTAGGACGTGTATCGAACATGAAGCCAGGGCATCCGCTGCGCCCCTTTGCGACGACAGTGACCGCCTATGCTACCAACGCAGGCATAGCTTGCGCTTTCTATCGATTATGCACAGCTTGCGTCCCTTACATTTTTCCAGGCTTTTCCATTCTCGATGATCGAAAAAAACTACGCATGTTGCTTGAATTGCATGCTAGGGTTGGTATGTTCGTGGGGGAAACTGAGTCTACAGGTCTCCGTTATCCAAGGGAGCAAACAAGTTATGTTCTTCGGCAACGTAAAGAAATTGGCGCTGGGCGTGGTTGTCGCCGGCGTAGCCTGGTCGATGACTGCGCCGGAAGCTGACGCGTTCTGGCATCATCGTCGCTGGGGCTCGTCCGGTGGTTCGTGGGGCTCGTCGGGCAGCTACGGCGGCTGGTATTCCAGCGGTGGCTCGTCGAGCTCGTCGGGCTGCTGGGGCGGCTACTACTACGGTTCGTGGGGTTCGTCGGGTGGCTCGTCGTCGAGCTCGAGCGGCGGCTGGTATTCCAGCGGCGGCAGTTGGGGTTCGAGCGGCGGTAGCAGCAGCAGCGGCGGATCGAGCGGCGGATACGGTGGTTACACCACGGTTCGCGACGTGCCGGCTGGCACGCCCGTCACCCCGGCTCCGCAGACGACGCCGACGGAACCGCCGACCTTGGACCAGAATGCCCCGATGCCCGCCACCGAAGCTCCTCAGACGGGCATCGGCAACGGCAGTGCGGCCGTCCTGAGCGTACATGTCCCGACCGACGCCAAGGTCTACGTCAACGGCATGTTGACCCGTAGCACCGGCAGCGACCGTCGTTACGTGTCGAACGGCCTGCGTCCGGGCTATAACTACACCTACGAAGTGCGGGCCATCACCGAGCGCAACGGCCAGCCGGTCGAAGAGCGCAAGGTCGTCCAGTTGCAAGCTGGTCAATCGGCCGACGTGAACTTCCCGCTCCAAGGCCAGGACAACGCCGACGAGCGGACGGCCACCAAGCCGGTCATCAAGACCACGCTGAAGCTGAATGTTCCGGCCGACGCCAAGGTCTTCCTGTCGGGCAACGAGTCGAAGAGCACCGGCGCGAGCCGTGAGTTCGTCACCACGAAGCTCGGCGAGGGCCAGAGCTGGGACAACTACACCGTGCGTGTCGAGCTCGAGCGCAACGGCCAGAAGCTCTCGAAGGTCGAGCGGATCACGCTCAATGCCGGCGAGTCGCGTGAGCTGACCGTTGACCTCGACGCCGCCCAGGTTGCCCAGGCCTCGACGGGCTCGGACATCCAGTAGTCACTACGATTAAGTTTGCCGAAGACGCCGGCCCTGCGGCCGGGAGAAATCGGACCAAACAATCGACGCAACAATCAGCCCTCGCACGGGATACGTTCCCGTGCGAGGGTTTGTCGTTTGACGGGGGCGTAGCGTGCGGCGTCGAATCGCTGCTTGCACAGTCGAAGCGGCTCCGATATCGGAAGAGAAGCATCGGACCGTCTGCGCCGCCGACGACAGGCGGGCGGCCGCTCGGAAAAGCCACCTACTGCAGACCACGGAAATCGGATGGCCACCGTCGTAATGAATTCCGAACCGCCGGAGCAACCGGCGGCGACTGCCGGTAAACCGTGGAGCCTGTGGGCGAAGCTGGCCGTCAGCGCTCTTCTCGTCTGGCACCTGACGGCGGTGCTCGTCGGCCCCTTCATGCGACCGCCGACCGTATTGGGTGAGGTCGCTCTGCCGATTTTCGGTCCCTATCTGGGTGCTGCCTATATGGGGCACAGCTACAAGTTCTTCGCTCCCGACCCCGGTCCAAGCCACCTCGTGCGGTACGACCTGGAATTCGCCGACGATTCGCATCGCACCGGAGTGTTTCCCAATCTCGACGAGGAGTGGCCACGACTGTTCTATCACCGCCACTTCATGCTCAGTGAGTTCGTTAACCTCGCCCCGCCGGATCCGAATATCCCTCCCACGACCGAGTGGGCGCAGCTTCCGCTGGCGTCTGGGCAACAGCAATACGCCCGCAGCTACGCCGACCACTTGCTGGCGAAGTACGACGCGCGCCGGGTCACGCTGTGGTTGCAGGAGCACTTGATACCCGAGCCCGAGCAAGTGGCTAAAGGAATGACGCTCAAGGATCCCAGCCTGTACCGCGAACGAAAACTGGGCAGCTACGTGAGGATGCCATGATCCGGGCGGTAACGAATTATCTGCGCGATCTCGCGGTGTGGCTGGTCGAAGGGTGGAACCGCTTCTGGTTCACGCCCAGCGATCCGGCAACGCTGTCGTTGATTCGTATGCTGGCCGGCGGCATGCTGCTGTATACGCACCTGGTGTGGTCGATCGGGCTCGAGGATTTCTTTTTGCCCGACGGCTGGATCTCGGCCGAGGCGGCCAGCATTTCGCAGTTGCACCCGTGTACGTGGAGCTACTTCTGGTGGATCCAAGATTCAACCACGCTGTGGGTCGTCCACATCGCGGCACTCGTTGCTTTTGCGATGCTGACGATTGGGCTCTTCAGCCGCGTGTCCGCGGTCGTTTCGTTTCTGGCCGCCGTGTCGTACGTCAATCGCGTGCCGGGTGCTCAGTTCGGGCTTGATCAGATCAACGTGATGCTCGTGACCTACTTAATGCTCGGTCCATGCGGCGCGCGTTATTCGGTCGATCGCTGGCTGGCCGATCGCGAGAGGGCCGAAGCTCCGCCCGTGCCCCCCATGGTTTCGGCGAACCTGGCGATTCGATTGATCCAACTGCACATGTGCGTAATCTACTTTTTCGCCGGCCTCTCGAAACTGCAGGGCGATCACTGGTGGCGCGGCGACGCCTTCTGGGGCGCCGTGGCGAATCTGGAATACCAGTCCTGGGACCTGATCTGGCTGGCCAACTGGCCGGTCCTGGTGGCGCTGCTGACAAGCATCACGGTCTACTGGGAATTGTCGTTTTGCGTGCTGGTGTGGGTGCCCAAGCTGCGACCACTTATCCTGGCCTTGGCCGTTCCGCTACACATGGGAATCGCGCTGGGCATGGGCATGATTACTTTTGGTTTGGTCATGCTGTTCGGCTGCCTGTCGTTCGTTTCGCCGAGCCTGGTGCGGAAGCTGATCGAGCGCGACAAAAGTGAGCAGGGCAGGGGGGGAGCGACCAAAACCGCCGCGCCGCAGCCCCCGGCCCGAGGACAACAACAGCGGCGACGTCCGCCGGCAGCCCGCGCCTCGAAACTCGCCTGAGAGAATACTGGTCCTTGGCCGCGGGGCGGGGCAGGGGGGCAAAGCGTTCGAAAATGCTGCCGGAAATGCCAGAACCTGGCAGCACCTTCCGTTGTCTGCACGAGCGGGCTTATACTGGCACGAACTAGCCACCGACCAGGATTTCCGGCCGACCGCATCCTTTGCCGCCCGGCCGACGCAACCTCGATGGTCATCCGAGACGCATACGGCGTCACGACAGCTTTCATTTTCCGGGGAGATTTTTCGTGTTCGATGTCGTAGCAATTGTCGGCGCCACGGGAGCCGTGGGCAGGATCATTCGCGAGCTGCTGGAGGAGCGGAATTTCCCGCTCGAGCGGATCAAGTTTCTCGCCTCGAAGCGATCGGCCGGTGCGAAGATCATGTTCCGCGGCCAGGAACACACGGTCGAAGAGCTGACGCCCGATTCGTTTGTCGGCGTCGATCTGGCCATCGGCAGCACGCCGGACGAGACGGCCCGCGATTTCGCTCCCTGGGCGGTCGAGCGCGGCACGGTCGTGGTCGACGAAAGCGGTTACTGGCGCATGGATCCCAAGGTGCCGCTGGTAATTCCTGAAGTGAATCCGGCCGACGCCTTCAAGCACCGGGGAATCATCGCCAGCCCCAATTGCTCGACCACGCAGTTGGTCGTGGCGCTCAAGCCGTTGCACGACGCAGCCAAGGTGCGCCGCGTGGTCGTCAGCACCTACCAGGCGACGAGCGGGGCGGGGGTGGCCGGGCAGCGTGACCTCGAAAATGGCACTCGCAAGAAGTTGAACAACGAGACGCACGCGAACGAGACATTCGCGCACGATATCGCCTTCAACCTGATTCCGCAGATCGGCTCGCAAAAGCACGCGGGCTACACCTCGGAAGAGATGAAGATGGTGTACGAGACGCGGAAGATCCTCGGCGACGAATCGATTCAGGTCTGTCCGACCTGCGTTCGCGTGCCGGTCAGCAACTGCCACAGCGAAAGCATTCTGGTCGAAACCGAGCGACCGCTAAGCGTCGAGGAAGCGCGCGAGCTGTTTGCCGCGGCGCCGGGGATCGTCGTCGTCGACGACTTGCCCGCCAAGCAATATCCGATGCCGCTGACATGCGATGGCCGTGACGAGGTGTTCATCGGCCGCATCCGTCAGGATATCAGCGGCAGCGGCGGCATCGCTTTCTGGTGCGTCAGCGACAACCTGCGCAAAGGCGCGGCCACGAACGCCGTGCAAATTGCCGAGCTCTTGGCCAACGCGCGCACAGCACAAGGTGCGGCCCAGGCGGCAAGGTAGGGGAGGGCAGGGGGGCGCAGCGCGGCAGAGCACGGCGCCGCGACCGTCTGTTGGCCATGCGCACCTTCAAGCTCACCCTGGCCTACGACGGCACCGCCTACGCCGGCTGGCAGTTGCAGCCCGGCAAGCCGACTATTCAGGCCGCCTTGGAAACCGCGCTGCACAAGGTCACGGGCGAGACGATCCGCGCCGCGGCCAGCGGCCGTACCGATGCCGGCGTTCACGCGCTCGGCCAGGTCGTGAGCTTTCACAGCAGCACGGCGCTTTCGTGCGAGACGCTGTGCAATGCGCTCAACGCCGAGCTGCCGCGCGACATCGCGGCCCTCGCGGTGCGACCGGCCGCCGATGGCTTTCACGCGCGCCGTGACTGCATCCGCAAGCGATACCGTTATTTGATTCATGACGGGCCAGTGGCCGACGTTTTTCGTCGCCGCGTTGCCTGGCAATACAGGCAGCCGCTCGATGCCGGCCGGATGTCGCGCGCGGCACAAGCGTTCGTCGGCACGCACGATTTTCGCAGTTTCGAGTCGCGCTGGCCGCAGCGCTCGTCGAGTGTCCGCACGATTTACGAAGCGACCGTCGAGCGGGGCAGGGGGGAGCGAACGCATCTGCTGGCGTGCGAATTCTCAGGCAACGGGTTTTTGTACAACATGGTCCGCGCGATGGTGGGCACGCTGGTCGAAGTAGGGCGCGGCGTAAGGCCCGAGGGCTGGCCGGCCGAGGTAATCGCGGCCGGCGCCCGCAGCGCTGCGGGCATGACCGCGCCCGCGCACGGATTGTTTCTGGTGCGCGTTGATTACCCATCCGCGGAAGGTCCGACAGAGTAGACTAAACGTGATGCGGCGGTCTTTGTGCCACTGACAATTTCCCTGCCAGCGCTGACGCGAAATTCCGCACTGGTCGACGAGCCACCAGGGACACCCACTGCATAGGTCTACGCAGCGTATTACGCTTTCTCGGTCAATCCTGTAAATACCCCATGCGCGTCGCGCACATCATTACCCGGCTGATCCTCGGCGGCGCGCAGGAAAACACACTTCTGAACTGCGAGGATTTGATCCGCGACTACGGCGACGACGTGCTGCTCGTGACCGGACCGCCGCTGGGCCCCGAGGGGAGCCTGCTCGATCGGGCCCGGTCCAACGGGGTGCCCGTCGAGATCATCGATTCCCTGCGTCGATCGATCCACCCGACCCGCGATTGGCGCGCCTATGCCGCCCTGAAGAACGTGCTACGTCGCTTTCACCCCGAAGTGGTGCATACCCACAGCGCGAAGGGAGGCATGCTGGGACGGATGGCCGCTGCGGCGACGGGTGTTCCGGTGATCGTACACACGGTACACGGCGCGCCGTTTCACGCTTATCAATCAGCGACGGCGCGGCAATTCTTTCGCGCCTGCGAACAGTTCGCCGCGCGCCGCTCGACGGCTCTCATTAGCGTGGCCGACGCCATGACGGATCAACTCGTGGGCGCGGGCGTGGCGCCACGCGACAAATTCACCACCATTTACAGCGGTATGGAAGTCGAGCCGTTCTTGCGCGCCAATGAACATCGCGACACGTTGCGTGCTGAATTAGGGTACAAGCCCGAGCACGTGGTAATCGGCAAGATCGCGCGGCTGTTTCATCTCAAGGGGCATGAATATGTAATCGCCGCGGCGCGCGAGATCGTCGTACGGCATCCGCAGGCCCGGCTCCTGTTCGTGGGCGACGGCATCCTGCGCGGGCAGCTTGAACGGCAGGTGGCAGAAGCCGGGCTGGCCGGTCACGTGCGCTTCGTCGGCCTCATACCACCAACACACATCGCCGATTATCTCGGCGCCATGGACGTTGTCGTTCATGCCAGCTTGCGCGAAGGACTGGCGCGCGTCCTGCCGCAAGCATTGATCGCGGGCAAGCCGGTCGTGAGCTACGACGTCGACGGAGCGCGCGAAGTGGTGCTACCGCGCATCACGGGCTACCTGATTCCGCCGTGTACGGTCGAACCGATGACCGCGGCGATCGAAGAACTGATCGCGAAACCGGATTTGCGTGAGACGTTCGGGCTCGAAGGGCGACGCCGTTTCGCGGAGCAATTCCGTCACCAGAATATGACCCGCCAGATTCGCGCGTTGTACGAGCGTTTGCTCGCCGAGCGGTCGGCGGAGCATTCTTCGTGATCACTCCTCGTCCCGATCGAGCGATTTGTCGCCGCCGGACGGTCGGACTAAAATTGAACCGATGGCTCGCGCCGACCGGCGGCGCGCCGTTGGCCATTTCTCGCTAACGCCCCAGAAGGGGCGCCGGTAGGAGTAGCACCGCGATCGTGGCACTGGCAAGTCAAGGAAACGTCGGTCCTTACCGTCTGCTGAACATCGTCAAGACAGGCCAGACCAGCCAGGTATGGGCGGTCATGGACGACCGTGACAAGCGGCGACTGGCGATCAAGCTACTGCTCTCCGACTATCGCAAGGACCGGGAGCATCTTGGCTACCTCAAGCAGGAAGCCGTGGTCGGCAAGACGCTCGACCATCCGCGCGTCATCAAGGTCTTCGAGTACGCCACGGATCACGGCCTTCCGTACCTGGTGATGGAGTACTTTCCCGCGCCGAACATGAAGGAAATCATCCTGCAGGTGCGGCAACAAGTGGCCTTCATGATGCCGCGGATTATCGACGGCGCGGCCGAAGGCCTGGCGTATTTCAATCAGCAAGGCTGGATTCACCGCGACATCAAGCCAGACAACTTCCTGATCATTCAAAACGGCGAAGTGAAGCTGATCGACTTTGCGCTCGCGCAGCGCAAGAAGGGGGTACTCGCCAGGCTGTTTGGACGCGGCAAAGTGCAAGGGACGCGCAGCTACATGTCGCCCGAGCAGATCCGCGGCGAGCCTTTGGACGAGCGGGCCGACATCTACAGTTTTGGCTGCACGATCTTTCACCTGGTGGCCGGCCGGGCACCTTATACGGGCGCGAATTCCAACGAATTGCTCAACAAGCACCTGCGCGCCGCGGTCCCCGTGCTCGAGGCGTTCGATCGCAACATAACATCGGAGTTCGGCGCGCTCATCCGCTCGACGATGGCCAAGGATCCGAAAGGGCGGCCCGACTCGATGGCAAAGTTTCTCAGCGAATTCCGCGGTATTTCGATGTTCAAGCGCATGCCCGACCCACCAGCCAGCGCTCCGGCCGAGGAAAACGCGTCTTAACCGATTCACCGATTCGGTGTAATGTACGGTGCGTTCGGCCCTTGCGGGATTGGCCGGCCGGTGGGTCTTTGGCAGGCCTAAGGCAACGGCTTGTCGTCGCGACGCGTGTCAGGGCAGGGGAGGGGGCGCGCGTCAGCAGCAGGCGAGCAAACAAACGCTTCGAGTTTTCATCATGGCAATACCACTGCAGCAGTTGGCCTTCGAGCAGCCGATCTACGATCTCGAAGCCCGGCTGGCCAAGCTGGAAAGCACGGCCGACGACAGCCTGGCCACGCGCGACGAAATTCGTCGGCTGCGGCGCGAGCGCACCGACCTGATGAAAAAGATCTACAGCCAGCTCGAGCCCTGGCAGATCGTGCAAGTGGCGCGGCATCCGCAGCGGCCGATGACGACCGATTACATCGAGCTGGTGTTCGACGATTTCGTCGAGCTGCACGGCGATCGCTCGTTCGGCGACGACCGGGCCATTCGCACCGGCATGGCCAAGCTCGACGAATACAAGGTCATGGTGATCGGCCACCAAAAAGGCAAAGACCTGAAGGAACGGATCGCCTGCAATTACGGCTGCGCCCATCCCGAGGGCTATCGCAAAGCCATCGCAAAGATGAAATTCGCCGCCAAGTTCGGGCTGCCGATCATCACGCTGATCGACACGCCGGGGGCTTATCCTGGCATCGGCGCCGAGGAGCGCGGCCAGGCCCAGGTGATCGCTGATGCGATTTTCGAAATGTCGCGTCTGTCGTGCCCCGTGATCTCGGTCGTCATTGGCGAAGGCGGGTCCGGCGGCGCGATCGGCATCGGGGTCGGCGACAAGATCGCGATCCTCGAGTTTGCCTACTACTCGGTGATCAGCCCCGAAGGATGCGCCGGCATCCTCTGGAAGGACGCCGCTTACTCCAAACAAGCAGCCCAGGCCCTGCGGCTGACGTCGAAAGACCTGCTCCGCTTGGGCGCCGTCGACGACGTGATCGAAGAACCGATCGGCGGCGCCCACCGGGACCACCACCAGATCGCCGGCCGGCTGAAACTGTACCTGGTGAAGGCCCTGCGCGAGCTGATCCAAAAATCCCCCGAGCAGATCATCGAAGGCCGGTATGAGAAATACCGGCGGATGGGGATGTATCTCGAGCACCGCGGGGATCCGGCCCCTGCCGGAATCTTTCATCAACCGGCCTGACCGCCCTGCCGATGGGCGGCGAAAATCCCTTTTGCCCGGCGGCGCCGAAATTCAGATTTTTTCGCTCACGGAATTCCGCTGCCGGGTTTTAGCGCAGCGCGATCGGATTATTTTTGGCGGGCGATTTTTTCGCGCCTCGCCACCGCCTCGTTAGACACGCGCCGAGGTCGATCCATGAGTCCGAACTCATTCCCAGGTGCCCAAAGTGGTCAGCGATGATTTCTCGATTTCTGACCCGCCGAGGGCGGCAGGAGCCCCAGTTTCGGCCGATAGCCCAACGTCCGATAATGTTTCTTATGTTCGGTTGTTGATGCTGGATTTCCCGGGAAATCGTGGGTTCTGCGCTTCGCCGCCCCTTCCACGCGCCCTTCGATTTGGACGTCGGATGCCCAGGCTCGGTGGCTTGTCAGCAAATCCATGAGATCGATTTTGGACTATGAAAAAAACCGCCACCGGCCCCCTGCCGCGGCACCGGTAACTGGTCAGAAATTGACGGTCGAAATTCATCGCGGCGATGAACGCGAGAGCACGGCGCGAGCAGGGTTGATCCGTCGTCTGCCAACGATCTGCGCACCCAAAAAAGCGGCGCCGCGGCAGGGGGCTGACTCGCTCGATGAAGCCACGTGCGACTCAAAACGCCAACAAGGCCACGGGGTGCGTGCCCGTCACAATCGCGCCAACCCCACCTCGAGAGGAATCGCCGCGTGCTGGGCCAGCTTCGTGATGCCGCTACCGGACAAACGGGCGCTTCCGTCACGACGCTAGCAGGTCGACACGGAAAGTCGCCCTTTGCGCGGCTTCGCTTCTTCGCTAGAGTTCCGCCTCGCTTGGCCCAAACTCCGCGCGGCCGTGACGCTCCAAGGAGGGATGCAGGACATGCCCGGCTTCAAGATTCATATCTCGGCGAGCACGACCCTCGGTATTGCCTACGGCGGCACCGCCTTCGCCGTGTATCACCAGCCGCTGGAAACCAGCGTCCTGGCGGCAGGGCTGTGCGCGGTTTCCGGCATGTTTCCCGATTTCGATAGCGGACCAGGCCGCCCGCTACGCGAGAGCGTGACCTTTGGCGCCGCGGTCGTGCCGATGCTGTTGATCGACCGCTTCAAGCACATGGGCATGTCGAACGACGCCATGGTGCTCACCGGCGGATTGATCTACTTGGCGATCCGCTTTGGCGTGGCTTGGATATTGCGCCATTACAGCGTGCATCGCGGCATGTTCCACAGCTTGCCCACGGCCCTCATATTCAGCGAGCTGGCATTCCTGCTTTGTTCCTCGGGCGGGCTACCGGTGCGTTTCTTCGAAGCCGGCGCCGTGATGTTGGGTTTCCTCTCGCACCTGATCCTCGACGAGATATGGAGTATCGAGTGGAAAGGATTGCGCCCGCATCTTAAGTACACGTTCGGCACGGCGTTCAAGTTCTGGGGACCGTGCATGTGGTCCAACGCCCTGACGTACGTGCTGATGCTGGCCACGACCGTCGTGGTGTTCAACGACCCGATCTGGTCGAACGAGTCTGCCGCCGCGCAAGAAGCGCACGAGATCGCGTCCTCCTTGATGCAGCATCTCAATCGCTAGCGACAACAGAGGGGCAGGGTGCGCGTCCCTTGGCACATAGCCCATGCTCCCCTGCCCTCCCCTACCCTCTTGGCATCGTCGCCGTCTTGTTTCGACGCGTGCTGGCACGACGATGCCGCTCCGCGTAATCACCGGCTCTCAACAAGCAGCGTCACCGGACCGTCGTTCGTCAGGGTCACGTCCATGTGCTGGCGGAACTTTCCGGTCGCCACCGTAATGCCCTGCTCGCGCACGCGCGCGACGAAGGCTTCGTACAAGCGTTCGGCGACCTCCGGCGGCGCAGCGCCCGTGAAGCTGGGCCGGCGACCGTGACTGCAATCGCCCAAGAGCGTGAATTGGCTGACGACGAGCATCGCGCCGCCGACGTCGGCCAGCGCCAGGTTCATCTTTCCCGCCGTGTCGTTGAACACCCGCAGCCCGACAATCTTGTCGGCCAGCGCGCGTACGTCACTCTGGTCATCGCCGGCGGCCACTCCTAAGAGCACCAGCAGGCCGGCAGAAATCTGGCCCACGACCTCTCCGGCCACGACGACCTCGGCGGACGAAACTCGTTGCACACAGGCACGCATGGCGCTCGTTCGCTTTCTGGCTGGCGGGGGTTTGTCGAATTCCGAAAAAGGGCACTTCTGGCCGCGTTTGCCGGCGCTAACGGGTGTGTGCCACGATAAAACACGCCACGGCGCCCGGCAACCGCACCGAGGGTAAGTGGTTGCTGCTAACTCGCGCGCCGCGAACTCCCTCTCCCGAAGGGAGACGGAAAGCTTTTGCTCGGCCAATACATCACACGCTAAACGCCCACTACCGCGTCGCGGCGCGGCTTGCCGAAGTTGGCCCGCAGTGCCATACTCGGCGTTTGCGCCTTGTTCATGGCGAGCCCGCAGGAGAATACGTTGCCGCAGACCGCGCTACTGACGATTTATTGCTTGCTGATCGCCGGGGCCGCGCTTCTTGGTGGCTGGCTGCCGATGTTGTTGCGCTTGACGCACACCGGCATGCAACTGGCCATGAGCTTCATCGGCGGCGTGATGCTGGGCGTCGGCATTTTGCACCTGCTGCCACACGCTTATTTCGAGTTGCACGATATCTATCCCTGTGTGTGGTGGATGCTGGGCGGCTTTTTGACGATGTTCTTCATCGAACGCGTCTTTCATTTCCATCATCATGACGCGCCCGACGGTTCTGCGCGCGCTGGCGGCGATGAAATCGAGCACGACCACGATCACACTACCGATCATGCCCACGCGCATCATCACGGGCACGCTCATGCGCCCGGCCGGTCACAGAATCGGGCCTGGCAAGGCGCTCTGGTGGGTCTCGCCTTGCACAGCGCGGCCGATGGCATGGCGCTGGCCGCCAGTGTCGCGGCCGAAACCGAGCACGAGGGTCCGGGCCCCGTCTTCGCAGGCCTCGCGGTATTTCTCGTGATCTGGTTGCACATTCCCTTCGACTCGCTGGCGCTGAGCACGCTGATGACCGTCAGCCATGCAACGGGTCGCGCGCGGCACGTGGCGAATTTTCTCTTTGCACTCGCGGTGCCGCTGGGCGCGGTGCTGTTTCTGTTCGGCGCCCAGCATGCTCTCGGCCCGGACCAGCCGATCCTGGGCGCGGCGCTGGCTTTCTCGGCGGGCACGTTCCTGTGCATCGCCACGAGCGATCTGTTGCCCGAGTTGCAATTTCACGCGCACGATCGCGTGAAGCTCTCGGCGGCGCTGCTGCTTGGGTTGGCGCTCGCCGCCGGAATGGTGATCGTGGAATCATCCACACACGATCATGGTCATGAACCCGAACACGATCATGGACCGGCCGTCGAGCATATCGACCATCACGAGCACGTCCACGAGTAAGGGGCGTGGGTGCGGTTCGCGGCGCGGCGATTGATCCGGCCAGTACGCCGTGTCGTTAGGCCGGTAGGCCGTGCGATCTATGCGGGCAGACCGCGTTCGGCGCGGATGCGTCCGACTTCGCTCATCACGTCGGTGATGACGGCGTGGTTGGCCACGATGTTGTGGTATTGTGCGAACGACGCCCAGGCGATGAAGCAGATACCCAAGACCGCGCTCATGAAGTGCACGTTGGTCCAGGTCAGCCCCGGCGGCGGCGTACCGCGAAACGTGCCGGCCGGGTCACCGGCGCCGCCGAGGGCCACGATACCCACGACGATCAACATATTGGCCACGCACAGGGGAAAAGTGCGTCGTTTGATGGCGTTTGAGCGCGCGACGAACGTCGGAGGCAATTGATAAGTCTCGGCAACTTCCTTGCACCAGCGGCTGGTGCCGACGAAATAGGTCACCACGATGCTGTTGACCAGCACCACCGCGAGCGCCGCAGCAACGCCGGAAAGCCGATGGACAGTGGCCCACCGCTGACCGGCCGAATCTTGCACATCGCGAATGTCGTACCCGCGCAGCGACAGCCCGAGTAACAATGTCGCCACGACAAACGTGACGGCAAAAGCAGCCAGCACCCGAAAGATCTTATTCAACGCCGCGAAACTCCCCAGTTGTGACGTGCAAAGGGCTCATTTTAATCGAAAGAGCTGCCCTGCACGACCGGGCTGCCATGACGCGTTTTGCTAGCCTGCGGCGTCCGCAAGAAGGCACCCTTCACGCGCGTTCCCGCAACCGCGGCGGCAGTTCCAGTCCGTGCGCCTCGAGCAATGCCTCGTCGCGCAGGATTTCCGCTGTCGGCCCATCGGCACAAACGCGCCCTTCGTCGAGCAGGATCACGCGTGGACAAATATCGAGAATCATTTCCAGGTCGTGGCTGGCGATCAGCTTGGCGCAGCTCAGCTCGCCGAGCAAGCGCATCAACTGTCGCCGGGCGCGCGGATCGAGGTTCGCCGTTGGCTCGTCCAGCGCGAGCAACTTCGGCTCGCAGGCGATGATCCCCGCCAGGCAGGCGCGCTTCCGTTCCCCCATGCTCAAATGGTGCGGCACGCGATCGGCGAGCGCGGAAAGGCCTACCACGGCGAGCGCTTCGTCCACGCGGCGGCGTACTTCCTCGGCCGCCAATCCCAGATTCAAGGGGCCGAACGCCACATCCTCGCGCACGGTGGTGCCGAACAACTGATCGTCGGGATCCTGAAACAAGAGCCCCACCGCGCGGCGGATTTGCGGTAGGTGCGCGTGATTCACGTCCAGACCCTCGATACGCACGGCCGCGGGCGCATGGTGGTGTGCCGCGCCATTGCGATGGTGATGGTGCCCATCGCGCAGGCGATCGGGTAAGAGCCCATTCAAATGCCAGAGCAACGTCGATTTGCCGGCTCCGTTTGGCCCGACAAGTGCAACACACTCGCCCGCATCCAGCGCGAAGCTGACGCGCGACAGGGCCAGCAGACCGTCGGGATAGCGATAATCGAGATCGACGACTTCGACGAGCGGCATGGGCAGTTCAGGCTTCTTCTTCCAGCATGCGGATTTCGCCGTCAAAGCCACGAGCGATCATCGCGGCGTGGACGCGCTCGGCGCGGTCGCTGGCGCGTACGAGCAACATTCCCACCGCCCGCGAGCCGTTGCGAACCGTCACGGGCGACAGCCGTCGTGGACAATTGAATGTGCGTGCGTACTGCGCGCGGCGCATACGTTCCAACTCGTGCGACAAGACGAAGACGAAGCGATGCATCGAGGCGAGCACGGCGACCATCAGCTTCGGCGCGCCGCACTGCCGCATGGCCTGCAACAGCCGCTCGAAAGAAGTCGTGTAAGCCAGACACAGAATCACCGTGAACGACAGCAATCCTTTGGTAAGAACGCCCGCCATGACCGGCCCCCCTGCCCTGCCCTGTGCCAGCGGGATCGACAGCGCGACTAGTGTCAGCGGCACGGCAAAGACGAGCAGCCGCGCGAGCAGGTAGCGTGCCGGGATACGCGCGAGTAACACCAGGCAAACAACGACGACGACGGCCGCGGCATGAATTGCGCTCAGCGGAACCCCCGGCGCGACCGACCACATCCACGGTTGCGCCACGCTGATCACGATCAAGAGCGCCATGGCGCCCAGCAACTTCGCGCGCGCCGAAACACGATGCAGCGGGCTCTGCGCGCCGCCCCCTTGATCCAGAGTGTCGTGTTCGATGCGATCGGGCAACATGGCGATTCGGGAGCGTGCGGGAGGGGCGCTCGTGAAGCAACGAAAGCTGCGGCCTCCACTTGTCCCGCTTATCGTACCACGCCAAGCTGCCTTTCGCGCGAGCGGAAGGGCGAACGCGTACCTTCTTGCCCTGGCCCGGGCCGAGTAGAATCGCATGATGCGCGCGAGCAAGCCACTTGTTGCACTGACCATGGGCGATCCGGCCGGCATCGGGCCGGAGGTGATTGCCGGCATCTGGTCAGTCCCCCAAATCCACGAATGGTGCCAACCGGTGGTCGTGGGCAGTCCGGCGGTGCTGGAACGCGCCTGCAAGCTCGTGGCCCGCAATGTCAAAGTGGTCGAGGTTCGCGCGCCCGACGAGGTCGCTGCCACGCCGGCCCTGGCGCCCTGCCTGGCGGCGTGCGCTACTGACGCCGCGAGCGTGCCGGCCGGCAAGGTCGACGCGCGCGGCGGCCAGGCAGCTTACGACGCTCTGATCGCCGCAGCGAAGATGGCACTCGCGGGCGAGATCGACGCGATCGTCACCGCTCCTTTGAGCAAGGCCGCGCTGTGGCAGGCCGGGCATCATTATCCGGGCCACACCGAATTGCTGGCCGAACTGTGCGGCGTCAACGATTTCGCGATGATGCTCTACTTGGGTCCCGACGAGCAGGTGCGCGGCCCGCACGGCTTGGGAGTGATCCATGTGACGTTGCACACGGCGCTACGCGATGCGATCGCGGCGCTCGACGAAGAGGCGATCCTCGCCAAGATCGAGCTGGCGCACGCTTCGATGCGCCCGCTGACCGGCGGCCCGCCGCGATTGGGTGTCTGCGCCTTGAACCCCCACGCGGGCGAAGAAGGATTGTTCGGCGATGAAGAGACACGGCTGATTGCACCGGCGGTCGCGCGAGCGCGCGGTCTCGGCATCGACGCGGCGGGCCCCTACCCTGCCGATACGCTCATGGCTCGCGCGCGCGATGGAGAGTTCGACGCCGTCGTCGCCATGTACCACGACCAGGGGCACATTGCGTTGAAGCTGTTGGGGATGCACCGGGCGGTAAACGTCACGCTGGGACTCCCCATCGTGCGCACGAGTGTCGCGCACGGCACGGCTTTCGACATCGCCTGGCAAGGCCGGGCGCGCACCAGCAGCATGACCGAGGCCGTACGCGTCGCCTGCCAGTTGGCGCGCTATCGATCGATACAAGCTTCGCCACTCAAGTAACACCAACCTACGCGCTACGCTTCGCCGCAATGACGGATTTCCTTTCCCATCGGACACCGAAAACCTGATGACAACGCCTGCCGCGGAATCGCGCCCCCCCTCCCCTGCCCCGGACTCTTGCTACGCCTACTTAATCCGTCATGGGGCGACGGCAGCCAGCGCCGCGCATCCGGTGATCATGCAAGGGCGGACGATGGACTCGCCTTTGTCGGAAATTGGCCACCGGCAGGCCGCGGATGTCGGTCGTTTCCTGGCGGATCGGCGCGTCGACGCCGTTTACGCGAGCCCCATGGTTCGTGCGCAGCAGACGGCTGCCGCCGCCGGCAAAGCCCACGGCCTCAGCCCTGTCGCGGTCGAGTCTCTGATCGAAGCGGACCTGGGCCGCTGGGAAGGTTTGAGCTGGGACGAAATCAAACAGCGCGAGCCCGAAGAGTACGAGCGGTTCGTTTCGCGTCCTGACGTACACGGGTATGGTGGCGGGGAAAGCATCGCCGACGTTCGCCAGCGCGCGCTACCGGCGCTGGAGCAGGTAATGCAGCAGCACCTGGGCGGGATCGTGGCGATCGTCACGCACCGCATCGTGATCCGGGCTTGCGTCGCTTATTTGATCGGCATGCCATTGGCCGAAGCGCGACGGCTATCCCCCTCGACGTGCGGAATATCGCTGTTGCGCTATCGGCGTGGCGAGATTGAAGTGACGACCTTCAATGCGCTGTTCCACTTGAGCACGTGGTAGCGCGCAAACTCGCGCGGTGGGTGCCATGCTTTTCGCCGCAGGCGATAAGCATGCCTTCCGTAAGCGGCTATCGGGAACGGTGCCGCAAAACCCTCGCTGGCGCTTCGGGCTAAAATCGCGCTCGCCGTATTCGACGCCTTTGGCGTCTTTGGCGAACGCTAGCGCTTGATGACGCGCCGCAAGTAGGCCTCGGTATCGTCGATCGGAATCGTGTTGCCGCCGGGATTCGTGAACTGGCCCGCGTCGATCGGCGCGTTGAAGTGTACGTCGACCAGTTTCATCCGCGCAAGCAATCGATCGCTGTCGCGGCGTTTCCCTGGGGCCGCCGCGCGCAGATAGTCGACCTGGTAGGGAAACAGGTCATCGCGACCGATGTAGATCTCGATCTGGTTCGGCAAATACACAGGTAGGGCGGCAGGCTCAGGGGGCGTGGCCGCCTCGCCGGCAGACTCTTCGCCCGCCATCAGCCGCGCGAGCGCCTCTGGCTTCCACACGCCCAGCACGACATAGGTCGGGGTCACCCCTAGTTTTTCGCTGCGCATCGATTGAAACTCGAACGACCGATTCAAACTGTCGAGCAGTACCGACAAGCCACCGAGGGCCAGGACGTCGATCCCGGCGCGAAACCCCGATTGCTGCATCGCCGCCAACGCCCGCGGCAAGTCGACCCGACCCAGGCGCGACTGCTTGATCGTGGTCTGCAGGGTCCAAACGCCCGCGCCGTCGCTCACCTGCTGCAAGCTGCACACCTTTTCGCCCAGCTTGAGCTTCAGTTCCAAGCGCATCTTCCGTGTGTCGGCGGGCCCTTGCAGGTATTGGCCGAGCGCCGTGAGCGACTCGCCAAACAGTTCGGAGTGCAAGTTGATCTTGGCCGAGACCGAGTCGTGGCTGGCCAACTGGCGGGCCGCCTGTCCGATGATCTCGTCAGCGCGCGGAGCAGGAACCAGATTCTCACGGTGCGAGGGGGGAAGCGCGGCGCCGGTCGCAGCCGGAGCATCACCACGGGCGGCAGCATTGCCAGCAGCATCACCGTGGCGATGCCGGGCCAGAAAAACCCCGGCGGCGACTGCGCCCACAATGCCCAATACGATCGCCGGCAGAATGGGCAATCTGTGCTTCATTGTGGGGTTTTAACGGATTTGCCAAAGAAACCGGTTATGCAAGGCCGACCATATCACTCAGAGGTGCGTTGCGCAAGCGGTGTAGCCGTCGCGGCAGAGTCCGTCGGCGATTCTTTCGCCGGCGCCGGATCTGCCTGGCGCTGTTACCCGCGAGGCGACGCATTGTAAGCGGGGCCGCTGCGCGCGGTCCACGTCAAAACCGTCGAACAACGGGCTGCCGCGCCGGCCGAGAATGCCGCGTGCGCGCCGCTCGCGTCGCTGAGTTTTCCAAGGGGGGAAACGATGAAGTATCAAATGGTAGTTTTTGGCTTGATTCTGGCGGCCGGCGGTTGCGCCGTACCGCTGGGTCATAACTTGCCGCCGGCCGAGCAGATCATGCATCCCGGCCCCGGCGTCGATGGCCCTGGGCCAGGCGTGATGATTCCCGGCGGCGGAGCCGTGATGCCGTTCCCTGGTGCGACTTCGCAGATCGCATTCATCGGGCCCGACGGCATGCAAGTGACTTGGGACATTAGCGGCCCCGGCGCCTTCGATGCCGAACCGCTGGTCGTGCCCGGCCGCTACAACTTCCCCCAAGGCGCGATCTTTCGGCTGAAGCTGACGTCGATCCCCGGTCGCCCGGGCGTCGAGTTGTATCCGACCTTGGAAGTGGCTCCGACCTTGCCGCGTACCGACGCGTACCTCGCGCACAACGCGATTCCGTTCCAGTTGACGGATGAGGACTTCGACCAGGTGCTCAGCGGCAACTTCGTCACCAAGGTGATCTATCTGCCGGATGCCGAGTTCCAGGAACTGGCGCTGGCTGGTGTAGAAACCCTGGTCAGCACGCGACTCGATCCGGGCGTCGACCCGATCGTCGAAGCGGATCGCCGCGGCTCGATCCTGTCGATCATCCGCATCGGTAACAAGGACCTGCAAATCGCCGGCGGAGGAGACGCCTACGCCGCGGGCGGCGGAATACCCTTCGGTGTCGGTCCTGACGGTGCACCTTGCGGCATGTGCGGCCCGGGTGGCATGGGTGCCGGACCGGGAAGCCAGAATCCGCCTGAGCTGGTTTCGGGCATGACGGCGCCGCAATACGGCTTGCCGTACTCGGGCACTCCGATCGGTTTGCCGGGCCCGCCGCACATTCCGTTCGGCGTGCCGGCCGGCTTGCAGAAGCACGTGATGAAGAACCACACGTTCATGGATATTCCGGGTCCGGTCGCGAAGATGAAGATCGACGTGAAGCAGAAGCCGGGCCTCACGTATCCGAAACCTGTCAGCCACGTCCATATCACCGAAGAGGTGAAACCCGGACCGGCTCTGTATAGCCATCCGCTGTCGACGAAGATGCAGCTGATCGGCTCGGGCCCGATTCCTCCGCCGCCGGCCCCCGTGGCATGCGACGCGGAATGTGCCAGCCCGTGACGTGAATGAGTGAAGTCGAAAGCCGCTTCCTCTCCCCGCGCGGGGAGAGGAAGCGACAAAGGAAAGAAGTCGTTTGTTCGATGTCATCCACGAGATCCACGGCTATGGTCAATCAACTCCGCAGCTCGGACGTTCCGCACAGATCGGGCCGAGAGAGGGTTGCTTGCATGGCAGCGATGAGTGTCGTTCTGAGTCTGGTCGCAAGTACGCAACTCGCCGCGCAGAATCAGAACGTGCACTATCGCTACCAAGGCAACGAGCCTCCGGGAGCGATTGGCAGTTGGCAACTCCTGCGGGGAGGACCATTGCCTGGATATTTCCAGCCGGTTGAGATCAAGGCTCCCCAGGGGGCCTTGATCTCGCTGGCCGTGGACGGAAGCTTCTTACCCTCGGTTCCCACGCCGGTTCGCGTCGGCATGCTGATCGCGCCGGTCTATCGCTTGCGGGTCACGCGGATTCCGCAGCACGAAGGGCAGGAAATCTATCCGACGATCGAGGTCATCGATCGGCTGTATCCACCGGTGGGTCAAGTGATGCGGTTTGCCGTGCCGATCGAGATCACGCAAGAGGACCTCGAATTGGCGCTAGAAGGCAACTACGTGACGCGGGTGATCTATCTCGAAGACCCCGAGCACGTGCTACCGGCTTGTCCCGGCGGCTGTTGCAAGGAACAAGCCTGGTTCGACGCCGGACCAGGATCGAACCCCGTGGAAATGGCCGACCGCCTGGGGCGCCCGATGGCGATTCTGCGCTTGGGCGGACGCGTGCCGGATAGCCGCACGGGGCCCGATTCGCAGTTCCTGGGACATTGTCCTCCGTTTATTCCGCTGCCCGGTTGCCTGCCGCTTTTGAAGCCGATGGGCGAACCGGTGCCGGCCTCTCCGCCCGCGGGCGCCGAGAAGACGGAAGCTCTGCCGCGCACGGCATCAAGCAAAACAAGCAAGAACTCGCAGATCCGTTTCGCCGCGGCGAACCAAGAACCACAGAAATGACGAGCGGCAACCGGCAATTCGTTGGCGGCGCAAGTGCGGCGCGCGTTCGCATGGCGAGCGTGGCCATGCTGTCGCTGGCCCTCTGTTCGTGCCGGGCGCCCTTGCATCCGTCGGGCCTGGCGCCGGCGGCGGCGACGCCCCCCTGCCCTGCCGGCGAAGAATGCATGCCGGCGGTGGCCCAAGTCGCTCCGGTCATGGCGCCGATGATGCCGGGATTCGCCCCGACTCCCCTCCCCTACGAAGTACAGGGTTCGTGGGCTCCGCCCGGGATCGCGCTTCCGTGGCCCGAGGATGAGTATGTCCGCGACGGCGGTGACGACGGGCCGCCGGTGCTCGTGTCGCCTGATTGGCAGGTCTACAACCTGGAGATGGAAGACACCGTCGCGCATTACGACACGGAGGACGGCCGGACGCTGGTCGAACCCTCGAACAAGGTCAACGTTTACGCGCCGTGCTTCGGCGCCGTGCGTACCGTGACGCGCCTGGCGGGCAACGAACAAACCCAGCCACCGCTGGGCGTCGACACCCCGATACGCATCGCGCGGAACGACGAAACCCTAATTCCTGCCTCGAGCTTGCAACGTGTGCAGGCCGAGCGGCAGGCAGGCATGCGCGTGCCGAGCCTGGCGCGCACCTATCAGGGCGAAGGCGTATTGGGCCAGGCCCAGATCATCACCGCCTTCCAGGACGCGTTCCTGCCGTACGAAAACTTCACCGTCTTGCGGACGGGCGAGTTCGCCAACAACGAGAAGGCGCGGCTGGCGACGGCCGCGCAGGCGGCGATCACCTGGACTGCCGATCAAGGCGCGCAGGTCGTAATCGACAACCGCGCGGCACAGGTGGTCGAAGGCGATCGTCGGGCCCAGGCCACGTACATGGTCGAAGACTTCAAGAAGCCGAAGTTGCGCGTGATCAAGGTGGCTTCGACCCAAACCGCTTGCTGCGGCGAGCCGGTCGACTTCACGGTACGCTTCGACAATGTCGGCACCCAAGTGCTGGGCAACGTCGTGATCCTCGACAATCTCTCGCCGCGGCTGGAATACGTGCCCGACAGTGCCCAATCGAGCCTGGAAGCGGCCTTCAGCGTCGAGCCGAACTCGGGCAATTCCCTGGTGCTGCGTTGGGAAATCGACAAGCCGATCCAACCCGGCGACGGCGGCGTGGTGCGTTTCCGCTGCGTGGTGCGGTAGCGGGACGCAGTCAACGCGACGTCTCCTCGGATTGCTCTAATCGCACGGCATCCATGATTTGTGGTGCAGGCGTCTCACCTGCCTCCTCCACGCTCCGCTTATCAAAGCAGTCGGATATGGCCGGATTCTGAACGCTCGCCTGGTCCAGGCGAGCAGGAGTGCAGCCGAGACGGCCGCACCACAAAAGAGCCTGGTTGCATGGCCCGGCGATCCTCGCCCCCTGCGGACCTGATGCCCTCGCTGCGTTATGATGTCGAGGTCGTTCGGTCCCCCTCCCCTGCCCTGCCCCGCGAGCTTGATGGCCACCCATGCACGGATCGTGGATTGCGCAGCGTATGCGAGCGCTCGATAGCTCGGGTATACGCAAGATATTCGACCTGGCTGCGCAGATGAAAAGCCCGGTCAACCTGTCGATCGGCCAGCCCGATTTCGACGTGCCCGAGCCGATTCGCCAGGCCGCCGTCGAAGCCATCGGCTCGCGCAAGAATGGCTATTCACCGACGCAAGGCATCGGCGCGCTCGTCGAGAAGCTGCAAGCTCGCGTTAGCGCTCAATACGGCCATGCCGATCGCAAGACTTTGGTGACCAGCGGCACCAGCGGCGGGCTGGTGCTGGCTCTGCAAGTGCTCGTGAATCCCGGCGACGAAGTGATCGTTTTCGATCCCTACTTCGTCAGCTATCCGGCGCTTGTGGAACTTGCCGGCGGGCGCCCCGTGCTGGTCGATACTTACCCGACGTTCCGCATCGATTTCGACAAGTTGCGGGCGGCGATCACACCGCGGACGAAGGCCATTATTTTCGCCAGCCCGGCCAACCCCACGGGCGTCACGGCCACCGAAGCCGACGTGCGCGCACTCGCCGCGCTGGCGGCCGAGCGCGATATCGCGCTGATCAGCGACGAAATCTACGAGCGGTTCTGCTACGACGCGCCGTTCGTTTCGCCGGCGCGCTACAACGATCGCACGATCGTCGTCGACGGGTTCAGCAAGACCTACGCCATGACCGGCTGGCGGCTGGGCTTTGCGCATGGGCCGGCCGAGATCATTCAAGAGATGGGCAAACTGCAGCAATACACGTTCGTGTGCGCGCCGCAGCCGGTGCAATGGGCCGGCATCGCGGCCCTGGACGTCGACATGACGCCGCACATCGCCGACTATCGCCGCAAGCGCGACCGGCTCGTGGCCGGCTTGGCGGGCAAGTACGAAGTCGTGACTCCCGGCGGCGCCTTCTACGCCTTCCCGCGCGTGCCGCAAGGCACGGCGAGCGACTTCGTCGAACGAGCCATCGCCCGCGAGCTATTGATCATCCCGGGTAAGATTTTCAGCCGGGCCGATACTCATTTCCGCATCTCTTACGCGGCCAGCAACGAGACGATCGACCGCGGCGTGGAGATTCTTCGATCGATAGCGTGAAGAGTACGCCATTGCATGCACGCGAGTGAAAAAAAACGAGCCCGGTGACGGCCGTAGCCAGCACACCGGGCTCGTGAAATAGCGCGATTGACTTAACCCCCACGGCCAGCAAGCTGGGAGTGGGCTTGAACGTCAGGCGCTTTTGTGTTTGGGCTCGGGCATCGGGAACAGCCGCTCGCGGCCGGCCACGACATCCTCGGTGATCAGATAGCTCTGACCGTGTCCTTGCTCGGGCAGCTCGTACATGATGTCGAGCATGATCGATTCGATAATCGAACGCAGCCCGCGGGCACCGGTCTCTTTTTCCTGGGCCCGTTCCGCGACGGCCCGCAGCGCCGTCTCGGTAAACTGCAACTGCGAGTTTTCGAGCGAGAACAGCTTCTGGAACTGGCGCACCAGGGCGTTGCGCGGTTCCTGCAGCACCCGTACCAGGGCATCGGTATCGAGCGGCTTGAGCGCCGTGATCACGGGCAGACGGCCAACCAGTTCGGGGATCAACCCGAATTCCAGAATGTCGTCGCTCGTGACTTGGGAGAGCAGCTTCGACAGGTCTGATTCACTGCCCGGCGCGGCGCTTTCCTGGCCAAAGCCAATCGTGCGGCGGCCCAGCCGTTTGCTGATGATCTTGTCGATGCCGACGAACGTTCCGCCGCAGATGAACAGGATGTTGCTCGTGTCCATCTGGATGTACTGCTGCTCGGGATGCTTGCGGCCGCCTTGGGGAGGCACGTTGGCCAAGGTGCCTTCGAGCATTTTCAGCAAAGCCTGCTGCACGCCCTCGCCCGATACGTCGCGTGTGATCGAGACGTTCTGGCTGGTCTTGCCGATCTTGTCGATCTCGTCGATGTAAAGGACGCCGCGTTGGGCCGCTTCGAGATCGAAATCGGCGGCGTGCAAGAGCTTCAACAGCAGGTTCTCGACGTCCTCGCCGACGTAGCCCGCCTCGGTCAGGGTGGTGGCGTCGCCGATCGCGAAAGGAACGTTGAGAATGCGGGCCAGCGTGCGGGCGAGCAGCGTTTTGCCGCAGCCGGTGGGACCGAGCAGAAGGATGTTCGACTTATCGATTTCAACGTCCGAGGGCTCGCTGCCGAGCATCAGCCGCTTGTAGTGCGTGTGCACCGCGACGGCGAGGACTTTCTTCGCTTCCTCTTGCCCAATGACGTACTCGTCGAGCTGCGTGACGATTTCGCGCGGCGTGGGCACCTTGTTGAACAGTTGCTTGCTGCTGCCGCGACGGCGCCGCTCCTGTTCGAGAATTGACTGACAGAGCTCGATGCACTCGCCGCAGATGTAGACGTCGCCGGGGCCTTCGACCAAGGGCCCTACGTCTCGATAGCTTTTGCGACAGAACGAACAAAAGGCGTTTTTCTTGGTCGTGCCGCCACCTCGGCGGGTGCCGCCCAGATCCCGACTACCAGCCATACCAACTCCTTTTCGAATCAGACTTCGCGGTGGCGCGTCGTGGATACCGCGAAGAATGAAGGGACTCCAGTTGTCGCTCGAGAGGCTTGGCCTGACCGTCCTAGTCTGGGAATTGCGTCGAGCCGCATTTGCTTACGAGATCACGTGGTCGCGTGTTCAGCCAACCTGCCCTCTCCGATCCTGGCAGATTGTCTCACAAGAGTGGTGCTATCGGCAAAGAGATTACCGGCGGTCGATTTCGTTACAATCTAGCGCCAGCGGCCTTAACCCTCTTTGCCGCTATCCTTTAACTCGTCTTGCAGACGGGCTGACAGCGTTGCTTTTATTGTTCGGTATTCGACGTCCGTTAGCTCACCCTGGCTGTGCAATTCTCGGAAATTCGTGAGCATCTCGTTGGTGGTCATGCCGTCTTCGCGGAAGCTGCTTTTCACTCTGCCAACGACGTAAATTCCGATGGACGCCAGAATGGCGACTGCGGCAACTCCCAGGGTCACCTGCGCCGTCGGCGATCGCAGAAAATCCCACATAGATTAGCGTCACGGGCGTACGAAGGATGCGTGCCCCGCCCTCCCCTTTTGCCTCACTCAACTATTATGCATATGCGGCCCGCTACCGTCTAGCATTGCGCGCACTTCCGGCCATGATAGCGAAGTTAAGATCGGCCGTGGCCCGCCCGTAGCACAGTTGCGACCGAACCGCCGCACCATTTCGCTTTTACGCTAATCAATCGAGGAATTTGATGGATAAGGAAAGCAGCCTGCAACGGATTTTGCGCACCGGCATCGTCGCCATCCTGCGCGCCGACGACGGCAGCCGATTGGCCGACGCGGCCGAGGCTTTGGCCGAGGGGGGTGTCGACATTGTCGAGGTCACGTTCACGGTTCCACGGGCCGAGAAGGTTCTGGCCGAGGTCGCCGAGCGCTTGGGAGACCGCGTGCTGTTGGGCGCCGGGACGATCCTCGATACCGAGACGGCGCGCGTGGCCCTGATGTCCGGGGCACGGTTCCTCGTTTCGCCGGTCGTGCGTCCGTCGGTGATCGAGCTGGCCCGGCGCTACGCGGTCCCCGTTTTTCCCGGAGCCTTTACGCCTACCGAAGTTCTCACAGCCTGGGAGGCGGGCGCCGACGTCGTGAAGGTCTTCCCGTCCGATGCGGTGGGGCCTGGCTATTTGAAGGTGCTGCGCGGACCGCTTCCGCAAGTGCGGCTAATGCCCACCGGCGGCGTGAATCTGCAGACCATCGGCGATTTCCTTCGCGCGGGTGCCTGCGCCGTGGGGGTGGGCAGCTCCCTGGTCGAGCCCCAGGCGCTGGCGGCTGGAGACTTTGCCCGCATGCAATCGCTGGCGCGGCAATACATCAAAGCCGTCGCGGAAACGCGCGAGCAGCTAGCGAAGAAGTGACCGGCCGCCGGCCGCGACTTATTGTCCTGGCACCGACCATATTGGCTTGCCACAAACATTCAGATTCGCCGTGACGGTCCCCTCGTTTGCCCGGCGGAGGACACTGGCAACTGCCAGCCTCCCACCCCTGACCATTCAGTTTACGCAGTTCCGCGCGGCGGTGCTCTCTACTCAAGCCGCACGATCGGCAAAGCCGATATCTGATTGCGTGACGGTGCGCCCTTGCGCTTCGGCGGCGCTCGGAATGCGCCGCGCGCAAACGACGCCAATCGCTTCCACCGAGAGACAATCTGTCACGTCAAAGATGCGGCTTAGCTTGAGCGTCCTCGCGATTCTGTTTGCTGCTCCCGTCGTGGGCTGGGCTGAGAATGCGCTTGTGCCCGAGGCACCAAAGCCCATCTACACGCGGCAGAATTCGTTTGGCGTTCCCTTCGTCATGGATCCAGCCGAGCCGGGGGCACGTAAGGCGACGGAAGTGCAACTGCACGTCTCGGAAAATGGCGGCCCCTGGCGTTTGTATGCGAAAGCGGCTCCCACGAGCGGCAGCATTCTCTTCCGCGCGACGCGCGACGGAGACTATCGCTTCCTGGTGCGCACCAAGGATGACCATGGCGAGTTGCAGCCGGCCGGGCCGCCGCATCCCGAGCTGACAGTCGTCCTCGATACGGATCCGCCGGTGCTGGAATTGCTCGCCGAGCGCGGCCAGGGGGGCGAGATGCACGCCCGCTGGCGCGTGCGCGACGCCCATCTCAAGCCCGACAGCTTGCGCCTCGAGTACCAGGTCGGACCCGATGGTCCGTGGGTGCCCGTGGCGATCGACCTGCCGGTGGTCGGCGCGACGACGTCGGCGCGCGAGGCGACCTGGGTTCCCGAGGCCCGCAGCGTGCCGATCACGGTTCGCGCGGAAGTCAGCGACTTCTCCGGTAACTTCGCCAAGACGCAACGCACGGTGGCCGGGATTGTTGCCAAGCCGGATCCGGCGGCCGAGAAGGAAGACACTTTTGCGCACTGGCCGGGCGAGCGCACGCAAAGCACGCCCCTCGGCCCGCATGATCCCCCCGAGATGCCCGGCAATTTCCCTTCGCGGTATGGCGACGTTCGAAATCTCGCGGGCGTTAAACGATACGGCACTATCGCTGAGCAGATTGGTCCGGGCCTGCTCCCTCCTGCGGCCGAAGTACTGCCAGCGCCCCCAGCCGCGGAAGAAGTGGCCGGCGTGCCGGCCGCCGAACGGGCCCTACCGATTCCCAATCAGCCCGAAGAGGTCGGCCTGCCGCCTTCGGCCAATGAAGCACGCCAAAGCGCACCGCGCACGCGTCGCGATTTGGAACAAATCGATGGACCACGTCTGCCGGGACCAGCCGCGCTTCCCGCGTCGACAGAGGCTGGCGTTGCGAATCCCGGCACACCGCCCACAAACGGCGCGGCCACGTCGCCCGCGGATGAATCGCTGCCGCCCGGTGTGCAACCGCGCATGTTCAACACGCGGCGCATCGAGCTGGACTACGACGTCGAATCGATGAGCCCGGGCAGTGTTCCCACGATTGAAATTTGGGGCACGCGAGACAGTGGCCGCACGTGGGCGAAATATGGCAGCCACGACAACGAGCATGGGCCGGCCTCGGTCACCGTCGACGGCGACGGTCTGTACGGCTTTCGCATTCTTGTATCCAACACCGGCGCCACGACCGAGGATGCGCCACGATCCGGCGACACGCCCGACATCTGGATCAATGTCGACACGCAAAAGCCTGCGGGCCGCATCGTGTCAGCCGCGGCGGATGCGAGCGCACCGGGCACGCTCGTCATTCGCTGGGAAGCCGGCGATTCGTTCCTGGCCGCGCAGCCCATCTCACTCTATTGGAGCACGACGGCCACCGGCCCTTGGGCGCCGATCGGACTGGACCTGGCCAACAGTGGCACGCACGCCTGGCAGCCCAACGCGAACACACCTGGCCCGGTCTTTCTGCGGCTGGAAATCCGCGACCGGGCGGGCAACTTGCACGTGACAGACACTCCCTCGCCCGTACCGCTCTCACCCGCTCGTCCGAAAGTTCGCATTCGCGACGCGCGCCCGGCGGCAGCGCCCGCGGCTCAATCGCCTGCTGTCCCAGCGACAGCACCTGCGGCGCAGGCACAGCCGGTGTGGCAGGAATTCCGCCGCTAGCGTGCCGCGCTTGTTAAGTTCCACGCAAGCCAAGGGCCGCTACTTCAAGAGCTTTTCCATGGCCCGCAGCAACACGGGCTCGACGCTCGGCGCCACGCGCGAGGCGATACCCGTTTCGTAGCCTCCCTGCGAATAGGATATTTCGGTGCCGATGTAGCCGGGACCGTAATCGCCGTAGGCCGCCATGGCCACGATCGATTGCGGACGCATCCGCTGGGCGGCCAATTGGTACTCGATAAATAGCTCCGCCGGCATGTGCATCACGTAGGTGTCGCCCAGCCGCAGGCAGCCGATATCGACCGGGTCGCGGCGCTGCGAGCGCGCGAGCCAAGCCAGATCCATGCCCGCCCGCACACGCTGCTTGATGTCCGCCGCCGCATTGCTCAACTCTTGACGTAGCGAGTCTTCGTTCATGCGCGGGCTGACGGGCAGGGTCACCGGCTCAAAAGTCCAGGCTACGTCGGCGCCTTTGATCGGCCGCCGCTCGACCGCCTCCCACGCCTGGCGCATTCCGGCGGCGACCCGCTCGGCCAGTTGATCGCGGCTCTCACGCGTGCCGTCGTAATACTTGCCGACCGTGACGTTGCCCGAGGCCCCGTCGAAATGAATGTGCGCCACGCCGGGAAGCGCGCGCTCGCGCATCGCGCGGGCCAGCCCCACCGTGTCGCCGCTGACAGCTCCTTTGCCGTGATAGCTCTGCGGGTGTGTCGCGTAATACGTCACAAGGACGAGCGGCCGGTCGCCGTCCCAAAAGCTGATGAGCTGCATGTAAGGGTCAATCAAGCCCTCGGGCGCGTCGCGCGCCTCGCGATCGGCCGTGAAGCTCCAGCGGACATGCTTGACGTTGCCGTCCGGCCCGAGGATGCGGCGGTTCGCGGCAACTTTTTCGACCTTCGCGCGCCCCAACCCCAAGTGGCTCACCGGCTGAGGATGTTTGATGCAATCGCGAATGGCGTCGGCCGTAGCGGCAATCGTCCGGCGCGCGAAATCGGCATCGAACATCTTGTTAGCCAGGCCAACGCCCGCCAGGATTTCATCGGCCAGAAAATCGCAACCCGGCGCGTCGTGCTGGTGTAGCGTTTGCACGGCCACGCGATGAATATCGGTGCCGGCGGCGTCGGCCAAGGCCTGGCGCCAGGCGCGATGCCCGTCGTTGCCGATGCCGACCCAATCCACGGCACACAGCACGATCGGCTTTTCATCGGTCAATAGCACCACGCCGCGCGCCGAGAGCGGATCGTCGATCTTTGCCACCGGCGGCACGGCAGCGTCGCACAGCGGAGTTCCCAAGGGGGGCGTCGCGTCGACGCGGAATGTGGCAATGCGCAACGTTCCTTCCGCGGCCACCACGGCGCCGGCGACAAGGCCGCAAAGCACGAAGACGGCGGGCACAACTCGGCGCATGAGGTCACCTTTCGAAAGAGCGGGGTTACCGAGCCTTGGGTCACCTTCGGGATTGTCCTAACGCCACGGCGGAGTATGAACCATGCACGAGCGATTGCAAGCGCGCCGCGGTTGCCATCGCGTAACCCGCAGACGCGTCGACACGGTCCCGATACAATGAGCGGCGACGATTGAGCGTTGCAAATCAGGTCGGCCAATTTACTTTCTCGCTGCCAGCGAATCACCGCATGCCGGGCGTCACTCTCACAGGACTGGAGTTTCTCGACAAGCCTCCGGCCACGATCCCGGCCGTGTGCGTCGTCTTTGGCGACGAAGCATTTCTGAAGCGCGAGTCGCTCGAACATTTGCGCGAAGCGGTGCTGGGCACGGAAGACGCCGATTTTTCGTTTTCCGAGTTCGACGGAGAAGACGCCGAGGTTCACGAAGTCTTCGACTGCCTTTCAACCGTGGCGCTGTTTGGTGGCGGGCGACGGCTGGTCGTCGTGCGCAAGGCCGACGACTTCGTCTCACGCAATCGGCCGGCGCTTGAAGATTACGTCGCGCACCCAAAGGCAAGTGGCGTGCTCGTACTGGAAGCCGGCACCTGGCCGGCGAACACCAAGTTGGCCAAGGCGATCGCGGCCGAAGGGTTGTCGATCGAATGCAAAACTCCCGCGCCGCAGGCAATTGCCAAATGGCTGGTCAGCCGCGCCACGAAAAAACACCAGGCCAGGCTTGATCGGCAAGCCGCCGATCTGTTGCTCGATAGCGTCGAGCCTGATCTGGGACTGCTCGACCAGGAGTTGGCGAAGCTGGCGCTCGCGGCCGGTGAGAATGGCGCGATCGACGCGGCGCTGGTGCGCGAAATGGTCGGCGGCTGGCGCTCGAAAACGACCTGGGACATGCTCGACCTGGCTGCGGGTGGTCACGCCGCGGAAGCCATCTTGCAGCTCGATCGGCTGCTCTCGTCGGGCGAAAGCCCCGTGGCGATACTCGCGCAAATCGGCTCCACGCTGCGGCGCTTTGCCGCGGCGGCCCGCACGGTAGAGCAAGCGGAGTGCGCCGGGCGCCGCACGACGCTCAAGCATGCGTTGGAGGCAGCCGGCTTTCGCTCCTTCGTCGTTGCCAAGGCGGAGAATCAGCTACGGCAGCTCGGCCGGCAGCGTAGCGCGGGTCTGTATCGAGCGATGCTGGAAGCCGACCTGGCGCTCAAAGGATCGAGTTCCGCGCCGACGCGCGCGCGGATTGTGCTCGAGCAGCTCATTGCGCGCATGTCGCGCGCCGCCGACACGGCTGAAGCCCGCTGAGCCAGTGCCAGCATCCACGATAGCGAACCAACGATTCTCACGCCTGCGCAGCTTCTCGCGCGGGCCATCACCCGTTTTGCCCTGTTTATCGCAACCGCGCAGCTCATGGTCCGGCAAGACGGCTACCGGGCCATGCCTTGCGGCAAAATCGGGTTTCTCCTATCCTCTCGCGGCCAATTGCGGAGGAGCAGGCGTTACACGACCGGGCCTCATCGGTCGCCGCAGCGCCCTCGATGGCCTTGCCTCTATCCACCTCGTCGGCTGAAGGTTCGTCTGCAAGGGTCCCGAACGATATGCCTGGGCTTTCAATGATCAGGTTCGCCTCCTGCCGCGGGACATGGCTCGCCGCATGCCTGCTGGCAGTCGCGCTCGCCGGCTGCTCGCTTGCGCCGCCGCCGCCACTGGCCACCGGAAATGTTCCGCGACGCGGCTTCGGTTGGTTCGGCGGGCGCTCAGCCACGAACGATCCCTTGCTCGACGCCGATCAAGACGACCCTCGCGCCGGCAGCACGCTGGCGAAGGGAAAGAGCGCGTCGAACTCCACTGCCGTCGATCCTCGGGCTCTCAATGACGTGATGACGCAGCTTCGCGCGGTCGGCGCCGTCGATCCGGCCGTGCAAGCCAAGCTGATGGAGGACATGCAACGGACCGATCCGTCGCTATGGCCGCTGTTGATGCAGACATACCGCTCGTCGCTGGCGTATCAGAATCAGAGTCGGACGGCGGGGATCGGGGCAAAACCTGGCGTAAATGGTGCAACTTCCTCGCTCGCGCCTGGCGCCACTCTGCCCTCTGAAATTCGCGACGGGCGCGCCGTCGCGCCCGCGCCCAATTCGCAAGCAGCACAAACGCTGGACCTAAAATCGCCGGCCACGGCGCTTGTCCCGCCGGCCAAGGCGCCCGCCGACCAGGTCGTGCTGGCAAGCGTCGCGTCCGCGCCGCCACCACCGGCTGCGAACCCGCCCACCCCCCCTGCCCCGCCACCGGCGACGGCCATCGCTGCGTCGCCAGCATCAGCCGCGCCGTCACCTGCTGCCCCGACGCCTGCTGCGCCCGTAATCGCATCGGCAACCGCGTCATCGGCGCAGTCGCCGGCCGAACCTCCTCCCTTGCCCACGACAACGGCGACGCCGATTGCTCAGGCCACGGCCGCGCCAGCAACCGCATCTGATGGAAAAGTCGAGCAGGCCGCGTTCACCGCACCGGCGCCGAATGCGGCCGCTGCGCCTGACCTGGCCGGAACGATCGCGATGCTCGAGAAGCAGGCCCAGTCGCCGGTGAAGGATGCCGGAGACGTGTCGCGCCAGGTGAGCTTGCGGATGCTGTATCTATCGGCCGGGCGGCGCGACGATGCGCTGCGCCCGATCGACGGACTTAGCGCGCCGGAGCAGGAGTATTGGAACAAACAGTTGGCGAGCGTGGCGGCCCTGCTCGACGCGAGCGGCGAACCCGACGCTGAAAAACGTGCCTCGCTCGCCAGTCAGCAACTCTACGAGGCCGCCGGCCGCCTGGCACAACTCAGCCCGTTGGCCGTGCGAAACATCGCCTTCTGCACAGAGGTGGTCAGCTACGGCGTGATTACGCCATTCAAGGAAACCGAGTTCACGCCGGGGCAGCAGGTCCTGCTGTACGCCGAGGTCGACAATTTCAAGATCGAGCAGGCTCCCAAGGGTTATCGCACCGCGCTCAAGGGCAGCTACCAGGTCGTCGACAAAGACGGGACGAAGATGGCGGGCACCGAGCCGCAGACGATGGAAGAGGTGTGCCAGAATCCGCGGCGCGACTACTTCGTGCGCTATCGCATGAACCTGCCCAAGCCTCTCCCCGACGGCGCCTACAAGCTACAATTGACGATCGAAGACACCTTGAGCCAGAAGACGGCCAAGGCGTCGCTTGATTTCACGATCAAGAACAAGTAGCTTCCAAAAGCCGCGATTCGACGATTTCTTGCGGCCTGTACCTCTCTGACTGACGAGACGCTGCGCGCGGTATGTCAACGTTTGACGTGATTGTGCTGGGAACGGGCGGCATCGGTAGCGCCGCCCTGGCGATGCTTGCCCGGCGCGGGGCCAAGGTGCTGGGACTGGATCAATTTCCGCCGGCGCACGATCGCGGCAGCTCGCACGGCCGCACGCGTATCATCAGGCAAGCGTATTTCGAGCATCCGGATTACGTGCCGCTGCTGTTACGTTCCTACGAATTGTGGCGCGAGCTCAGCGAGCGCACCGGAGAGCGTCTCTTTCAAGAAACGGGGTTCCTGCAAGTCGGCCCGGCCGATGGCGTCGTGGTGCCAGGCGTGTTGGCAAGCGCCGCCGAACATGGGCTAAGCGTGGAACGGCTCGCAGCGAACGAAATCACGCGGCGCTGGCCCGGCTTTGCCGTCGCCGAAAGCGCCGTGGGCGTTTACGAGCCGCGAGGCGGCGTCTTGGCGGTCGAAGCGTGTGTGGCAGCGCACTTGCGCGACGCGCAAGCCGCGGGCGCCGCACTGAAAACCGACGAACCGGTCGTTGAGTTTCAACCGACGACGAGCGGCATCGTCGTGCGCACCGCGCGACAGGAGTACTCCACCCAGCGATTGATCGTCACGGCCGGGCCGTGGGCTGGGCGGTGGCTGGGCGACCTGGGCACGCGACTGGTCGTGCGGCGGAAGCCGCTCTTCTGGTTCGCGACCAATTCGAACGTGTATCGGGCGGAGAACGGATGTCCGGCGTTCCTTTACGAAATGCCGGAAGGCGTTTTCTATGGCTTCCCGGAAGTCGACCCGGGTGAAATCAAGATGGCCGAACATAGCGGCGGCGAACCGGTCGATGACCCACTGGCGGTCGATCGCGAGTGGCGAGCCGAGGACCAGGCGCGGTTGGAATCGTTCATCGCGCGTGCGTTGCCCGACGTGTCATCGACGCGAACCGCACACGCCGTGTGCATGTACACGATGAGTCCCGACGAACACTTTATCGTCGACCATCACCCGCGCGACGAAAGAATCTGCTTCGCCGCCGGCCTGTCAGGACACGGATTCAAGTTCGCGCCGGTGCTGGGCGAGGTGCTGGCCGATCTGGCGCTTGCGGGGCAGACAAAGCTGCCGATCGCGTTTCTCTCTTGCCGCAGACCGGCACTCACGTCGAGCCGCTAGCCACTCGCCTTAAGGTTGCGGTGCTGGGGAAGGACTAGGCGCTCTCGGGCCATTGATGTGGCACGGATATTGAAGTGCGACGTTCTTCAGTCTCGCAATTTTTGCTTCCAGCGCTTGCTGGGCGGCCCGTTGATCCTGCCATCTTCCGACGGCATCTCGCCCCAACGGCAAAACTACTGCCGCCAATGTGATCGCCACGATGAGCGCCCGTAATGAGAACTGCAACCATCGTCGTCGGGCGTGTGGCATGGGGTGTGTCGTGGCGTCGCTAGGTAACCTTTACCACGCGTAGTACAAAACGTATGTCGTATTTTGGGCGTGGAACACGCGCAGCTGCTTACCGCTGGGCTCCCGTTCCGTAGCAAAGGCCTTTCCTGCGAGACCACTTCCCAGCCACTCTTGTTCATCGGGATTGTACAACGCGTCCGATGTGTACGGTTGAAGTTTCCACGGATGCGCGCCGACCCATTGATCGAATTCGGGCTCCGTCATTTTGTATTTCGCGTGCAGAGTATTGAACCCCGGCTCGTACTCAATGCAGGGGAAGTCGCTCGGCACAATGGTGTTTTGCGCTTGATGCCACCAAACGAAGAAGCGCTGGTGGAAAACCGAGTTTGACGCATACATCAGTACCGGAGCCAGCAACACAACGCACAAAATGGCCAACTCTCGCGCTTTAGTCACCCGCATTAATACATAGGCGGTCGCTACCGATAGCAATACGGATAGAACACATAGGATCAGGAACGACTTAAACGCGATCGCGCCAAGGTTCATAGTTAAGAATGCGGGCGGATGCTTGGTGGACTGGTTCAAACACCATTTTACGCGGCCTTCAGAGCGAATCGAACACCGCGTTGTCGGTCCGACCTGCTCTGGCGCAGCGATTGGTGGCATTTCCCGTCGCCACGGCTTATCCTGCGGGTTGTCCACGCAGTCGCTGTTTCTCGCCCCCCTGCCCTGCCCCGTTCCTGAAAATCCCCATGCGCTCTACGTCCGCTTCGATATCCTTGCGAGACTGGTTACTGGCAAGCCTTTACGTTGCTGCCGTGGCGGCGACGACCGCGGCCGATGACCGGCTATCGGTGCTCTTCTTGGGCGACCAGGGGCACCATCGCCCGGCCGCGATGCACGAGTTGGCCGCGCAGGCGCTCGGCAAAGAGGCAATCGACCTCACGTATACCGGCGACGTCGCGACATTGACGGCCGAAAGGTTGGCCAAGTACGACGCGCTTTTGATCTTTCGCGACAGTGGCGATCTGCCGGCTGAAAACGAGGCAGCGCTATTATCTTTCGTAGAAGCTGGCAAAGGACTGGTCGCCGTACACTGCGCGTCGCATTGCTTTCGCAACAGCACGAAATACACGGCGCTGGTCGGTGGGCGTTTTTCGCATCACGACTCGGGCACATTCCGCGCGAAGATCGTCGACGCCCAGCATCCGGCCCTGCGCGGCGTTGAAAGTTTCGAAAGCTGGGACGAAACCTACGTCCACAACGAATTGACCGATGATCGCCGCCTGCTGATGGTGCGCGAGCAGGAGGGCGGCTACGAGCCCTACACCTGGGCGCGCGAGCAAGGTCAGGGACGCGTTTATTACACGGCGCTCGGTCATGACGAGCGCACCTGGCGCAACCCAGCGTTTGCCAAACTGCTGGCAGCGGCGCTGCGCTGGACCGCGGGCCGCGTGAAAGACGACCTTCCTCCGGTGGAATACGTCGACGCGGGCGACGGACTGCCAAACTACATCGCCGGCAAGAAATGGGGGACCGAAGGAGACCGTCTCAAACGGATGCCGAGGCCGCTGGCCCCCTCCGAATCGCTGCGGCAGATGCACACGCCCGAGGGTTTCGACGTCGAGCTGTTCGCGGCCGAACCGGACATCGCCAAACCGATCGCCATGTCGTTCGACGAGCGTGGTCGGTTGTGGGTGATCGAGAGCGTCGATTACCCGAACACTCTGCGGGACGATCCGCACGAGAACGGCGAAGATCGGATCAAAATCTGCGAAGACACCGACGGTGACGGTCGGGCTGACAAGTTCACAATCTTCGCCGATCGGCTGAATGTTCCGACGAGCGTGCTGCCCGTGCGCAACGGAGCGATCGTGGCCGTGGCGCCGCACCTGGCCTATCTCGAGGACACCGACCAGGACGGAAAAGCCGACCGGCGCACCATTCTCTTCACGGGCTTCGGCCGCCGCGACACGCATGCCGTGACGTCGAACTTGCACTATGGGCTGGACAACTGGATCTACGCGGCGGTCGGCTATAGCGGCGGAACGGTAAAAACGGGCGACATCGCGCACAGCTTCAAGCAGGGCATCTATCGCTTCCGCCCTGACGGCAGCGCCTTCGAGGTCCTTACTTCGACCAGCAACAACACCTGGGGCTTGGGCTTGTCGGAAAGCGGCGAAATCTTTGCATCGACCGCGAACAACGAGCATTCCGTGTTTCTCGCCATACCGAACCGGTATTTCGAGATGGTGCGCGGCTGGCACGGAGCCGGTAGCGCCGGAATCGAAGATCACAAGCATTACGATCCGATCGCGGCCGACGTGCGACAGATGGATTGGCACGGCGCTTTCACGGCAGCGACCGGGCACGAGCTGTACACGGCGCGAGCTTTCCCACGCGAGTACTGGAATCGTGCGGCGCTCGTTTGCGAGCCGACCGGGCACCTGGTGCATCTCGATTGGCTCGTCCCGCGAGGAAGCAGCTACGTCGCTCGCGATGGCTATAACCTGCTGGCGAGCACCGACCCGTGGAGCGCGCCCATCGCCGCGCAAGTCGGTCCGGACGGGGCCGTATGGGCGTTGGATTGGTACAACTACGTGGTCCAGCACAATCCGACGCCGCAAGGTTTTGAAACCGGTCCTGGCAACGCTTACGAGACGCCGCTACGCGATCGAACGCATGGCCGGGTCTATCGCGTTGTGGCGCGCGACGCTAGCGCTAGCGCGGCGCCGCATCTGGATCGCAATGATCCAACTCAACTCGTGGCCGCGCTGGGGCACGACAACTTGTTCTGGCGTTTGCAAGCGCAACGATTGCTGGTCGAGCGTGGCCTGGCCGACGTCGTGCCGCAACTGGTGAACCTGGTCGGCGCCGCCGAACAAGCGCCGGCAGTTCTACACGCCCTGTGGACGCTAGCCGGATTGCGCGACGGCGGCGCCATCGCCCGGGAGCCGGATCCGTTCTCGCAGCTAGGGCTGATCGCTTTGAAGAGCGCGGATTCTGCAGTCCGCCGTGCGGCCTTGAAGTTGTTGCCGCGCACCGGCGACTCGGGGGCTGCCATCCTCGCCGCCGGCTGCCTGAGGGATGCCAGTCCCGGAGTGCGGCTCGACGCTCTCTTGGCACTGAGCGAGATGCCGGCCTCGGCCGCGACGGCGGGCGCACTCGTCGAATTCCTGTCGTCGCCTGACGTAGCTCAGGATCGCTGGCTGCCGCTGGCGGCAACCTGCGCCGCGGCGCGTAACGACGCACCGTTTCTCGACGCGATTGCAACGTTTAACGGAGCGCCGCCGGCGCCCTTGCTAACCGCCGCGCGCGTCGTCGCTGAACACTTTGCGCGTGGCAAGCCGGGAGATGCCGTCGCGCCGCTCCTGGCTCGTTTGCCGGAGGCCGACGTCGCGATCAGTACGGCGCTGATTGGCGGCCTGGCGGCCGGATGGCCCGAGGGCGCACCGCCGACGATCGGCAAGCCGCTGGAAGAAGCGCTGGCGGCCACGTTGCGCGCGCTCCCTGGCTCGGCCGGTTTGCCCGTCATCACGCTTGCGAATCGCTGGGGCGCTGGCGACAGTCTCGCTGCCGTGGCGGACGAAATGAAAACGGCTCTGTTGCGCGAAGCGGCCGATGCTGCGCTCGCTGACGAAGCGCGCCGGCAAGCCGTGGTCGGGCTGCTGGCTCTCGATCCGGCGGCCAAGAACGCCGCGCAGATCATCGCCCTCATCACGCCACGCACGAGCCCTGAGCTGGCGGCAGACCTTCTCGACGCTCTTGGGCAATCGACCGCGGCCGAGGTAGGGGCCACGATCACGGCCGGCTGGTCGCAATACACGCCTGCCACGCAAGCCAAGGCGGCGGCCGTTTTGCTGCGCCGGTCCGAGTGGACCAAGGCGCTACTCGACGGCATCGAGAATGAATCGGTCGCGCTTGCCAACTTGTCGGTCGAAACCGAGCAGCGCTTGGCGCAACACCCTGACAGCAATTTGCGCGAGCGAGCGGCGAAACTGCTCGCGGGCCGTGGGCGGCTCGCAGATCCCGACCGGCAGAAAGTCTTTGACGCGTTGCGCCCGCTCGCCGATCGCCGCGGCGATGCCGTGGCCGGCAAAGTCGTGTTCGAAAAGAATTGTGCGAAGTGTCATCGTCACAGCGGCGAAGGCGGAAACGTCGGCCCCGACCTGACCGGCATGGCGGCCCGCAAGCGTGCCGATATCTTGTCCGATGTGTTGGATCCGAATCGGTCGGTAGAAGGGAACTTTCAGCAATACACGGTGACCACGACCGACGGGCGAATTCTCTCGGGCCTGTTGGCCGCCGAGACGCGCACCACGATCGAACTGGTCGATGCCGAGGCCCGCAAGCAAATCATCTTGCGCGAGGACATCGACGAGCTCGCCGGCTCGAAGCGATCGCTCATGCCCGAGGGTTTCGAGAAGCTGCCGGCGGATGAGCTCGTCAATCTGTTGGAGTTCCTGGCCGCGCGCGGGCGTTATTTTCCGCTGCCGCTCGACAAAGCGGCGACGGCCGTCAGCACGATCGGCATGTTCTACGACCACGCGGCGACGGCCGAGCGATTGATTTTTGCCGATTGGAAACCGCGCACGTTGTGTGGCGTGCCGTTTTATCCGATTGACCCTCGGGATGACCGGGTGCCAAACGTCGTGCTGCTGTACGGCCCGCAGGGCGCGTTTCCTCCGCAGATGCCGAAGTCGGTCAGCGTGCCGTGCAACGCCACGGTGAAGGCGATTCATTTATTGAGCGGCGTAAGCGGGTGGGGGTATCCGCTGGGGATGAAAGGATCGCTGACGATGACGGTGCGGCTGGTGTACGCCGATGGAGAGAGTGAGGATCATCCTCTTTTGAACGGCGAGCACTTTGCCGATTACATTCGCCGCGTGGATGTGCCCGGCTCGAAATTCGCGGCCCACCTGCGCGATCAACAGATTCGCGTCATCACGATCGAGCCGGCTCGGCACAGCGCAATCGATCATGTGGAACTGATCAAGGGGGACGACGCCACAGCGCCCGTCGTCATGGCCATGACAGCCGAAGCCGGAGAATGATCTCAAACGCCGCCAAGCGACTCGTGCCGCGCATCAGCCAGCCGCTTGGATCGGTGGCGCCGGGCACTTGAGTCGGAACAGGCCGAAAATCTCTTCCTGCGACATGCCGAGCCGCGGCGTGGCGGCGTCAGAGAAAATGGTATCGAACAGCTCGCGCTTGTCGCGCAACACCTGATCGATGCGTTCTTCGATCGTGCTGGCGGTGAGAAAGCGCGTTACGATCACCGGCCCGGCCGCGCCGATGCGATGCGCACGATTGATGGCCTGGTCCTCGACGGCCGGATTCCACCAGCGATCGAAGAGAAAGACATAACCGGCGAACTGTAGATTCAGCCCCACCCCCCCTGCCCCGTAGCTCATCAGCAGCACGTGGCGGCGGCGGTTCTCGCGAAACTCTGCGAGAATATCGTCGCGCTGCGCCGCCGGGATTCCACCGTGATACTCCAGCGGCTTGAAGCGCCCGAGCCGGTCCTTCAGAGTCTTGAGCGTGTCGACCCACTGGCTGAAGACGAGCGCCTTTTGTCCGCTGGCGGCAACCTCGGACAGATCGGCGGAAAGCCGTTCGAGTTTCGCGCTGGCGCCGGTGGCGCGATCGAAATTGCAGATCTGTTTCAGCCGTAGCACCAGCTCGAAAACATGGTGAATCGTGGCGGCGTCCCCCATCTCGGTCAGACGCAAGACCCCTTCCTCTTCGGCCAAACGGTACGACTCGCGCTGCTCGGGCGTCAGTTGCAGTTGCGGATCGCGGAACAGCTTCGGAGGCATGTCCGTCAGGACTTCCTCCTTGGTGCGCCGCAGGATGTAATCGCCGGCCAGGCGGCCCATGCGCCGCGGCTTCATCCCAGGGTTCAAATGGCCCGGGCGAAGAAAATCGAAGATGCCGACTAAGTCCTCAGGGCTGTTCTCGACCGGCGTGCCGGTGAGCGCCCAACTGCGCGAGCGCGACACGGCACGAATGATTTGCGCCGTGGTGCCCGAGCGGTTCTTGATTCGCTGCGACTCATCGAGCACGACCAGGTCGAAGTGCAAGGCCGGATCGTTCACGATGTCGCCATCGCGCCGCAGAATCTCGTAGTTGGCCACGACCACCGGCGCGTCCGTCTGTTGCCACTGCCAGCGCCGCTTGGCGCGGTCGCCTTCGATCACGAGCACCGGTAGCTCGGGAGCCCAGAAGCTGAACTCGCGCTGCCAGTTGGTCACCAGCGGCTTGGGACAAACGAAGAGCACGTGCCGCACTTCGCGGGTATGGACCAGCAATCGCACGGCCGTGATGGCCTGCATCGTTTTTCCCAGGCCCATTTCGTCAGCCAAGAGAGCCGCCTGACGAGGATAGAGGAAAGCCACGCCCTGCATCTGAAACGGAAACGGCTGCGCGGGAAACTCGAGGCTCGATCGATTCAAGAGCAGCTCCAGCGGCGGCTCCAGGAGCATCGAGAGCCGATCGCTCAATCCCACAACGTCCTCGGGCGGAGCGACGCGCGTGTAGCGGCGCGACGCGCCGCGGGTGCTGCTCTCCCGCTCGCAGATCGAGGCGGCCGCCGAGGTTTCCGGCGTGGCGAGCGGTTTTTCGTCCGCGCGCGGCGTGAAGTAGTAACTCCGCACGGCGATGCGCGAGGCTCGAAAATCGCTGGATGTAACGACGATCGGCGCCGCGCTGGCGCTGGCTGTGTCAGTCCCCAAAAGTGCGGCAAGAGGTTGAGGGCCGGCTACTGCTGCGCCGTCGATCGACTGCTCTGCCGGCGCCAGGACCAGCGAATGCACGATGGGCGCTGAACTGGCCGCGGCGTACCAGGAACTGGCGATGCCGGCGCTCATCGCCAACCTCGTTGCGATTCCTGGATGGCGGCGCGAATCCGCTCGAAGGGTTCCAAGAGATCGATCGTGGCGGCAAACTCGGGGAGTCGCTGCTCCAGGCTTTCGGCGGATAGGCGTGCAGGAAGCTTCGACACAGGCGCTGGAACAAGAACATTGTCGCCGCAGCGAACGGGAGCCGACGGTTCTGACGAGATAGCAGTCGACGTGGGAACCGTGCGATCGTCGGTGTGAAGCGCCCTCGCCCTGCCCTCTCCCGGAGGGAGAGCGTTTTTGTTGGGAATGCTAAGCTTCTCGCCCTCAACGCCAGCCGGGCGCGGTATCACCCACCACAGTGGCGCCAGGATATGATCGGCCGCAGCCAGCGCCGGTTGGCAGTCGGTAAATACCGCGAGGGGCGAAAGCCGAGAAGCTTTGATCAATGTCGCGCCGATTTGTTCGCCGTACAGATACGGCTCGAGCGTCGCCCCGTAGAGAACTTCTTGTGCGCGGTTTGCGCGAACCGGCGCGGTGCAATGAAACTCGAGCGGTCGGGCGTGCGCGTTGAGCAGCAGGTAGCCACCGATCAACCCCTGCGAAGGCAGCTCGATGACGGAGAGGAAGCCGAGCGCCGCCGGAGACGCGTCAGTCGTTTCGATCTTCATGGATGGAACGTCAGGCGCGTGCTGCGTGGGAAGCTGTCCGGGGCGACTGCCCCTCGTGTGGCAGGATGGAGGCGTTATTGAGTCCTATCGAACCGACCTTCCTCGGACTTGATCGCCGGCACCGCCAGGAGCGCAAACCGCTCTAAGCCGAGTTGTGCAAATGAACACCGACTGCATTACCAGCATCCGGAATCTCGGGGGGAGTGACCGGCTTGGACCACGTTCATTAAGTCCAAGCGGCGCGGGGCTTAGGCGCGAAATGCTCGACTTTATCCCCCCGAACTGCTTATACTGGACGCAGTTCCACCTGCCCCCGGGAAAGGTATTTTTGATGCAAGACCGCCAGCCCACGCCCCCGCTGTTTACCCAGGTCGAGATTTCCGCCGGCACACTGAGCAGTGCCCCGATTCAGGACCGCTCGGATAGCGAGCAAGTGCGCCTGTTACGGGACCTGGTGGCCGCGCAGGACCGCCAGAACGAGCTTCTGGAAGAGTTGGTCGGTCAGGTGACCACGGCCGTGAATCAGTTCAGCGCATCGCAGCGGCAGCGCACGCAGGAACTAACGCAGTGGAAAGACGCCAACCCGACACTGGCCCGGGATTGCCGAACGGCGGCCGAGGCGTTGTGCCGGGTACAGACCGAGTTCCTCAACACTCTCACGACGGAAGTGAACGAGAATGCCGAGGCTCTGGCCGACGGCGAGTTCATGCTCACTGAGTTCGTGGACCGTTTCGGGCCGCGTTTGGCCCATCTGAACGGCGTCTTGCAAGTGCTGGCGCAATTGGGGAGCGCAGGCACTGCGCAATCAGGGCAAGCAGGCTCGTAAGCGACGATTCGTTCAAGTAGCGCCAAACGTCGACCCACTTCGCGCACGCGCGATGCCGCGGCTACTTTGCGCGCCGCGGATGCGGCAGGTATGATTCACCGCGGCGTGTAACACTTCGCCCGCGGCCTGTGTCCGGAGCGCGCGCTTGCTCGTCGATCTAATTAATGTGACGACCGAAGACGGCCTGCGGCTCGACGGCGCGCTGCGCGCCCCCGCCGCCGAGGCCCGTCCGTCGCTGGGGGCCGACGCGGTGCTCTGCCTGCACGGGACGGGGAGCAACTTCTACGCCTCGAACATGATGGCCAGCCTGACGGCGGCCTTGGTCGCCAACGGCGCGGCGGCGCTCGCCGCCAACACACGCGGGCACGACGGCATTAGCTCGACCAACGCGCCCGTTGGGCGACGGCTGCAAGGCGCCGCGTACGAGATCATCGACGCATGCTGCCACGACGTAACGGCCTGGCTCGCGCTACTGGGCGAGCGCGGCTATCGGCGCCTGGGCATCCTGGGACACAGCCTGGGCGCCGTGAAAGCGATCTACGCACAGGTGCATCGCGCACATCCGGATGTCGCCTGGGTCGTCGCGATCTCACCGCCGCGCTTGTCGTACTCGGGCTTCCTCGATGACTCGCGCGCGGAAGAGTTCTTGCGCGACTATGGCCGCGCGCACGACCTGGTGCGGCAAGGGCGCTCGCGGGAGTTGATCGAAATCCTGTTTCCGTTGGCGTATGCGATTTCGGCCGAAGGCTTTCTCGACAAGTACGGTCCCGAGGAACGCTACGACGTGCTGAAGCTGATTCCGCGCGTCGCTTGCCCCTTGGTCATCACCTATGGCACGGCGGAACTGCCCACGAGCGCGGCCTTTCGCGGCATGCCCGAGGCGATTGCCGAACTACCCGGCGGCGAACGTCGGCAACTTTTTCTAGTCGGCGGGGCTGATCACTTTTATGCAGGGATGTACTCCGAGCTGTGGGCCAGGATCGCGTTGGGCCTTGGCCGGTTGCCACGCGTTTGAGCTCCTGCGCCATCCAAGTTCGGGCTGTCGCGTTCGGCGTTTTCGGCCAGGTTTCCCCCATCGGTAGGACTCCTCCTCTGCTGGCCAGCCGGCAGCCGAGCAGTTACAACTAAGGGGTTGATCGATCGGAGGTTTGAGCCAGCCGGCAGGCTGTGTTCGCTTCCCCTGCCTTGCCCCGCCTGAATCCCGCGCCTTTCATTGTTCCCGCTGGAGTCGAGAATGAGCGTTACCGAATCGGCCAAGAGCACCGCTTCGCCGGCCGCCGTCAAAGCGGCTCGCGACAAGCTCGATGCCCACACGCACGAAATCGTGCAATGGCATTTTCATGAATCAACGGGCTGTCCTTTCTGGCTGGAATATGCCAAGAGTCTGAAGTTCGATCCGCTCACGGAGATCAAGGGATTCGGCGACCTGGCGAAGTTCGAGCCGTTTCAAGACGAATGGCTGCGCGGCGGCCCTGTGCGGCGGTGGGTGCCGAAGGCATTTGCCGACAAGCCGATTTACGTGTTCGAAACCGGCGGCACGACGGGCATTCCCAAAAGCCGCATCGCGATCGACGACTTCCGCACGGACTACTCGCTCTTCAGCGACACGCTGCCGGACGAATATTTCCCCAAGGGATCGAACTGGTTGATGCTGGGCCCGTCGGGCCCGCGCCGCTTGCGTCTCGCGGTCGAGCACCTGGCCCAGCACCGCGGCGGCATTTCCTTTTGCATCGACCTCGATCCGCGCTGGGTGATCAAGCTGATCAAGAAGGGGTGGATGGAACATCTCGAGGCCTACAAGGAACATTGCATCGACCAGGCGATCACGATCCTGGGCGCGGGGCACGACATCCGCTGCATGTTCACGACGCCCAAGCTGCTCGAAGCCCTGGCCATAGCACTCGAAAAACGTGGCTCGAGCATTCGCAAGGCGGGCATCACGGGCATCTTTTCCGGCGGCACGGAATTCACGCCGCAATGGACGCGTTTCGCCACCGAAGAATTCCTCGACGGCGTCTACATGACCCCCACCTACGGCAACACGCTGATGGGCCTGGCCTGCTCGAAGCCGGTCACGGCCGCCGAAGGCTACAAAATCAGCTACTACGCCCCGCAGCCGCGGGCCGTGGCCGAAGTGGTCGATTTCAAGGATTCGAACCGGGTCGTCGGTTACGGCGAGACCGGGCGCGTCAAGCTGACGACGCTGACCAAGGAGTTCTTCGTTCCGGGCTTTCTCGAACGCGACGAAGGCGAGCGCGAGCCCCCCTACGAGAAATACCCGTGGGACGGTATCAGCGGCGTTCGCCCTTTCCACGAGTTGGCCGAAGCGACGACGGTGGGCGTGTATTGACCGCCGGCGGGCCGCTGCAATGATTCGTCTGCCCACGACAGACGCGACGCACACGACAACGATTTCGCCGGAGACTCATTTGATCTTCGGCCAAAAATGCCACGCCCAGGGAGATTTGTGACGTGTTGAACCTGCCCATCCTGCGTTGGGGAAAGCCCTACGATTCGCTCGAGGTCGACCAGGTCCTGCACTTCGTTACCGGCGAGCCGATCGCCAAGGTTAGCCAGGCCAACGGCGGCTTGTTGCAACGCGACATGCGTTTCGCCCAGCGGGCACGGGACGTGCTACGCGAGTTGTCTCCGGAGGATTTGATCTCTCGCGTCAAGAAGGCGGCCGACCTGTATCTCAACGGCACGCTGCCGATGGGTGACGGGCAGCAAAGCCCCCAGGAATTTGCCCGCCAGCAAAGCGCCTCGACCGGGTTGCCCGAGCACATGTGCACTGGCAACATGCAGAAGAACTATTTCGTGCTGACGAATATGGATCGCATGCTCGACGCGTTGACGCGCGGGCTTGATTTGTCGATCCTGTCGCGCGGCTACGGCGTCGAAGGGCGCGGCGTGGTCGTCAGCTATCAGGCGCAAGCGCCGGCCGTGGGCCTGGTATTGCCATCGAATTCACCGGGCGTACATACGCTGTGGATGCCGGTGATCCCGATGCAAGTCGGTCTGGTCCTCAAGCCGGGTCCGCAAGAGCCCTGGACGCCTTACCGCATGGCAGCGGCGTTCGCCGAGGCGGGCATCCCGCGCGAAGCGATTTCGATCTATCCCGGTGGCGGCGACGTCGGCGCCGCGGTGCTGGCGAATTGCGATCGCAGCATGATCTTCGGCGGCACGGCGACCGTCGAACGCTACAAGGGGGACCCGCGCGTGCAGGCGCACGGACCGGGCTTCAGCAAGATTCTGCTGGGCGACGACGTGGTCGATGACTGGGAAAAGTATCTCGACATCATGGCCGACAGCGTGTACCTCAACAGCGGTCGCGGCTGCATCAACTGCTCGGGCATCTGGGCCTCGCGACATACCGAGAAGATCGCGGCCGCGCTCGCCGAGCGCCTCGGCCCGATCGCTCCCTTGCCGCCCGAGGATCCGAAATCGGGCCTGGCGGCCTTCACCGTGGCGGGCGTCGCTCCGGCCGTGTGGAAGGCGATCGAAGCCGACCTGCGCGAGTCGGGCGTGAAGCACTCGACCGAGAAGTTCGGCCCCCGGCTGGTCGAGCAGGAACGCTGCGCATACTTGCGGCCGACCGTCGTCGAATGCGATTCGCCGGAACGGGCCATCGCCAAGAAAGAATACATGTTCCCCTTCACGACGGTCGTGAAATGCCCACAGGAAAAGATGCTCGAATCGATCGGGCCGACGCTGGTGTGCAGTGCCATCACCGAGGACGCGAAATTCCAGCGACAATTGACCGACGCGGTTCACATCGACCGTTTGAACATCGGACCGATCCCCACCATCAAGCTGGATTGGCTGCAGCCGCACGAAGGGAACATCGTGGAATTCCTGTTCCGCGCGCGGGCCTACCAGCTCGTCCCCGAAGCGGTGAAGCGCGTCGAAAAAGAGATGGCCGCCGCCCACGCCTAGGTTAATGCAGAATGCAAAATGATGAATGATGCGCAATAGCCGCGTTGCCCGAGGGCGCGTGCTTCTGCCGCTTATTGTTCATCAACATCGTTCAGCGCTTGTGCCTGCATGGACTCTTTTGATTTTCAACCACGAACGCGCATCGTCTTCGGCGCCGGGCGGCTCGCCTCGTTGGGCGAATTGGCCAGCGAACTGGGGGCACGGCGGGCGCTCGTCGTAAGCGATGCGGGCATCGTGGCGGCCGGCCATACGGCGCGGGGCATCGCGGCTCTCGAAGCGGCCGGCATCGAAACGCACTTATTTAGCGACGTCGGCGAGAATCCCACCACCGATCACGTCGAGGCCGGCCTGGCGGTCGCCAAGCGCTATGAGCCGGAGTTGCTCGTCGGCCTCGGTGGTGGCAGCTCGATGGATTGCGCCAAAGGGATCAACTTCGTCTACTCCGGCGGCGGCCGCATGCAGGACTACTGGGGCACCGGCAAGATGACGCGCCCCATGCTTCCCATGATCGCCGTCCCCACAACGGCCGGCACCGGGAGCGAGACGCAATCCTTCGCCCTCATCTCCGACGCCAAGACGCACACCAAAATGGCGTGCGGCGACAAGAAAGCGACCTGTCGCGTGGCGCTTTTGGACCCCGAGCTGACCGTGACTCAGCCGCGGCGCGTGACGGCACTGACCGGCATTGACGCGATCGCGCATGCTCTCGAAACATACGTGACGAAACGACGCAACCCGGTCTCGACCGCTTTTAGCCGAGAGGCGTGGCGTTTGCTATCGGCGAACTTCACGCGGGTGCTCGACCTGCCGGATGATTTGGAAGCGCGTGGCGGCATGCAACTGGGTGCGTGCTTCGCGGGGTTGGCGATCGAAAACTCGATGCTGGGCGCCACGCATGCGCTGGCGAATCCCTTGACCGCTCGGTACCAGGTACCGCACGGCCAGGCGATCGCGCTCATGCTACCGCATGTTGTGCGGTTCAACGCCGTAGAAGTCAGTCGCTGGTACCGCGAGCTGGTCGAGTCGGTGCCTGTCAATGGTAAGCCGCGCCCGGCCGCGATCGCCGAGGATCTGGCAGAGACGATTTCCGAATTCGTCGCGAAGGCCGGGCTGGCGCAACGGCTGGCGGATTGCGGCGTCGAGCGCGAGCGCTTGAGCGAACTGGCAACGGCGGCCACGCGCGAATGGACCGGCGGTTTTAATCCCCGCACCGTGACCGAAAGCGACTTGCTGGAGCTGTACCGGGCCGCTTATTGAGTCGGAAGGAAACAAGGCGAATCGATGGCTAGTCGCACGACATTGCTCGGGCTGGGTTTGATGCTCGTCGTCGGTTGCACCCCGGCCACGCAAGCACCGAAGCCGGAACCGGCGTCAGCGACATCCACTTCCGATGTCAAAGCCGGGGGACCCTCCGCCACCGCCGGGCCACAAGCGGCTGCAGAGGATACCGGCGAGTGGCCCGTCTTCCGCGGCAACGCGCTGTCCGACGGTGTCGCCCAAAGCAGCCTGAGCGAGAACCCGATGCTCGTATGGAAGAAGTCGTTCAAGGAAGGGATGTTCGAATCGACGCCCGTGATTGTCGACGGCGTCATCTATGTCGGTGGTCTCAACGGCTACTTCTACGCGCTCGACCTGGCCACGGGTGACGAGAAATGGAGTTATCACTCCGAGCTGGGATTTCGCGCACCGGCGGCCGTGCGCGATGGGTTGGTCTTCGTGGGCGACACCGAAGGGCTGTTCGTCTGCCTCGACGCGGCAACCGGCGAAAAGAAATGGAGCCTGTCGACCGATGCCGAAATCAACGCCGGCGCGAACTTCTACAAAGACAACGTGCTGATCGGTTCGCAGAATGGCTCTCTCTATGCGCTCAATGCCAAGACGGGCGAGCAGGCCTGGAAATACTCGATCGACAACATGATCCAGTGTTCGCCGACGATCGTCGAGGATCGCATCTTCCTGGCGGGTTGCGACAGCATTCTGCACATCATCAACGTCGAGACGGGCGAGCGCGTGGCGCAAGTCGATATTCAAGACCCGACCGGCGTCACGCCGGCCGCCAGCGGGGACATGATCTATTTCGCCACCCAAGGCGCGCGGGTGTTTTGCGTCAACTGGCGCGAAGCCAAAGTGGTGTGGGTCTACGAGCACCCGAAAAAGAAATCACCCTACCAGTCGTCACCGGCAATTGCCCAAGGGGTCGTAGCCATTGGCGGCCGCGACCGGATGATTCATGGGCTGAAAGCCGCCGATGGCGAAGAACTGTGGACGTTTCCCACTCGCCGGAATGTCGACGCCTCCCCCGTCATTGTGAAAGACCGCGTTTACGTGGGCACAGGCGACGGGCGGATCTACGGGTTGAATCTGGCCAGCGGAGAGAAAGTATGGGAGTATGAAGCAGGCGGGGATTTTGTCGGCTCGCCAGCGGTGGCATCCGGGCGGATGGTGGTTGCCAACGGCGGCGGCGACGTGCTCTGCTTTGGCACGGCCGCGCCTTAAAACGTGAAAGGCCGTGAAAGATCGTCCCGAGCGTAGTGAGGATTATGTCTACCGAAACGGTCAAAACCGAAGTCGGCAGTTACTTCATCGCCAACTATCCGCCTTTTTCGCAGTGGACGACCGACGGGCTGGCCGACGTCCGGCGCGCACTCGAAAGCCCGCCGGCTGACGTGCCGCTGGGCTTGTACTTGCACATCCCGTTCTGCCGCAAGCGCTGCAAGTTCTGCTACTTCCGCGTCTACACGGACAAGAACGCCGAAGGTGTCGAGCGGTACGTGGCGGCGCTCGCGCGTGAGATCGAGCTCGTGAGCCGGCTGCCGGTCATGGGGGGGCGGCCGTTCCGCTTTGTTTATTTCGGCGGCGGCACCCCATCATTCCTAAGTGCTCGGCAGTTGACCTCGCTCGTGGACCGGTTGCGCGCGAACATCAATTGGGATCATGCCGAGGAAGTCACCTTCGAGTGCGAGCCGGGCACGCTGTCGCAGCCGAAGCTGGCCACGCTCAAGGAGCTGGGGGTCACGCGGCTCAGCCTGGGCATCGAGAATTTCAGCGACGCCGTGCTGGAAGAAAACGGCCGCGCCCACCTGTCGGGCGAGGTCTACAAAGCGTGGGACTGGATCACGGCCCTCGGCTTTCCGAACACGAACATTGATCTGATCGCCGGCATGGTCGGCGAGACCGAGGCCAACTGGCGAGACTGCGTCCGCCGCACCATCGACCTGGGGCCCGACAGCGTCACGATCTATCAGATGGAGTTGCCCTTCAACACCGTCTACTCGCAGGACATCCTGGGCAACAAGATCGAGACACCGGTGGCCGACTGGCCGACGAAACGCGCGTGGGTCGATTATGCGTTCGACGAGCTGTCGGCGGCCGGCTACTCGGTATCAAGCGCCTACACGATGGTGCGCGACACGTCGAAAGTGAATTTCAGCTATCGCGACAATCTGTGGCGCGGCAGCGATCTGCTCGCGACGGGCGTGGCCAGCTTTGGGCACGCTTCGGGCGTTCATTATCAGAACCTGCCTGACTGGGATGGCTACTTGAGCACGCTCGAACGGGGCGAGCTGCCGCTATCGCGAGGGCTAAAACCCAGCCGGCATCAGCTGCTGGTGCGCGAGTTGATCCTGCAGCTGAAGACGGGCAAGATCAACGCGGATTACTTCCGCAAGAAGTTCGGCGTCGACGTGCTGGCCGATTGGCGGCACGTCTGGCAGCATTATCAGGACGAAGGCTGGCTGTCCGTGGACGGCGATCGCGTGACTCTGTCGCGCGAGGGGCTACTGCGAGTCGACTCTTTGTTGCCGCCGTTTTTCGAGCCGGAACACCAAGGGGTCAGATACACGTAGACCTATTCAGGCGCAAGCGCGCCCCTGCACTCCCCTGCTCTGCAACCATCGCACGCCCACCAGAGCCCTGCCCCGAGTAACCCCCGCCGAGACGAAACTGTGTTGGAAACCGATGCTCCGCAACCGTTGACGCCGGATCTGGCGACGCTCGTCGCGCTGTTCTATGAGTCACCGCAGATCCTCGGAACCTTTGACGTTGTTCAGCCGGCCGAGATGCCGGCGCGCTACGCCAGCCTGCTCGCCCACGAAGCCCATATGACCGTGACGGTCGAGCGGTTTCACAAGAGTCCTGTAGACGTGGCGGTGCTGGATCGCCAGGTGACCGACTCGCATTACGCCCGCAAAATCCTGCTGTCGCGGCAAAGCGACGGCCGTGTCGTACAATATGGCATCATGCGGGTGAATTTCGCGTACCTCGAACCAGCCGTGCGCCGGCAGATCGAGGCCGAGGACACGCCGCTCGGACGCGTGCTGATCAATAACAACGTGCTGCGCAGCGTGCATCTGGCGAGCCTGTGGCGCGTGGCCGCGGGCGAGGAGTTGGCCCAGCTTTTCGACATGGCGCCGGGCGAGATCACCTACGGTCGCACAGCGCTGATTATGTGCAACGAGGAGCCGGCCGTAGAATTGTTGGAAATCGTCACGCCGCTCGACTAGCCCGACTTGCGAGCCAACGAGCGCGTGCGGGAACAACCGAGTCCATCGAGTGCGCTTTGGTACATCGCGCTATTCGCGGTATGAAAATCGTCTATCTAGCCGCCGGGGCGGGAGGCATGTATTGCGGCAGTTGCCTGCACGACAATACCCTGGCCGCGGCGCTGATGCGGCTGGGCGAAGATGTTTTGCTCGTGCCCACCTACACGCCCATCAGGACCGACGAGCCGGACGTCAGCCAGAAGCGCGTCATGTTCGGCGGCATCAGCGTGTACTTGCAGCAGAAATGGGCGCTGTTCCGGCGCACTCCTTGGTTGCTCGACAAGCTGTGGGACCGCCCGCGGTTGATTGATTGGCTTGCCAAGCGCAACATCAGCACCGCCGCTGAAGAACTGGGAGATATAACCGTCTCGATGTTGCGCGGCGAGGAGGGAAACCAGCGCAAAGAAGTCGAGAAGATCGTTTACTGGCTCGAACATGACGTGCGGCCCGACATCGTTCACCTCTCGAACTCGATGCTGGTCGGCATGGCCCGCGAGATTCGCCGCCGGTTGAACGTGCCGATCGTCTGCACGCTATCGGGCGAGGACATTTTTCTCGAAAAGCTATCGGCCCCCTGGTATCAAAAAGCGCGGGATGCGCTGCGCGAGCGCGTGCAGGACGTAACGGCCTTCGTCGCGCTCAACCGATACTATGCCGACTTCATGGTCGACTACGCGGGAATCGAGCGCGAGAAGATCCACATCATCCCACACGGATTGAATCTCACCGGACACGGCACACGGTCCCGCGCGGAAAATCAGCGCGAATTTCGTATCGGATACTTCGCGCGGATTTGCGAGGACAAGGGACTGCATCATTTGGTCGATGCGTTCGCACTCTTGGCGCAAGACGGCGATCTGCCGCCCGTTGTCCTGCGCGCGGCGGGCTATATGGGCCAGGCCGATCGGCCGTACCTGGAACGCTTGCAGGCCAGATTGCGGGCCGCCAACTTGCACGACCGCTTTGAATATGTTGGCGAGCTCGATCGCGCGGGCAAGATCGATTTTCTCTCGTCGCTGGACGTAATGAGCGTGCCCACGGTCTATCACGAGAGCAAGGGCCTGAGCATTCTCGAAGCCTGGGCCAACGCCGTGCCGGTCGTCCTGCCCGCGCATGGTACTTTCCCGGAGTTGATCGAGGACACAGGCGGCGGCATTCTGCACGAGCCCGAAAACCCGCGAGCCTTGGCCACGGCGCTGCGGCAGATGATCCTCGATCCGGCGGCGGCGGCGCGCCAGGGGCTTGCGGCGCAGCAGGCGATTCGCGATCGTTATACCGACGACGTGATGGCCCGCCGCACCCTGGATTTATACCGCAGCCTGGTGCGCACTTCCGTACCCGAAAGGGCAATGCTGACGTGAGCCGATCGACGAAACGCCCGCCCGCCGGACCGCTGACCTATCAAACTTCGCGGCGCGTCGAATTCCGCGATACCGACGCCGCGGGCATCATGCACTTCTCGGCCTTCTTCAATTACATGGAGCAGGTCGAGCACGAATTTCTGCGCCACCTAGGTCTGAGCGTCATCACGCACGACGAAGAGGGCACCATCAGTTGGCCGCGCGTCAGCGCCAGTTGCGACTATCGTGGCGCCGTGCAATTCGAGGACGTGCTGGACGTCGAAGTGCAGGTCGTGCGCCAGGGCGAGAAGAGTATGACCTACGGATTCGTCTTTTCTCACGACAAACGCCCCGTCGCCCAGGGCCAACTCACCACGGTCTGCTGCCGATTGGACGCCAAGGCGCCGCCGCGGTCGATTCCGATTCCGGATTGGATCCTGGCGAAGTTGGCCGGCGGCACGCGGCGCAAGCGCCGCGGCTAAATAGTCCATGCACGTGTACGTCGTTAGTTATTATCCGCCGCGCCCTAGCCCCGGACTGTTCGTTTCATGCCCGACTTGATCGTTCAAGACCTGGTTCGTTCCTTTCCGACGCGCGGCGAGCCACTGGTCGTGCTGCGGGGCTGTTCCTTGGAACTCAACGGCGGTGACAGCGCAGTGATCGTCGGGCCGAGCGGATCAGGCAAGAGCACGTTTCTGTACATTGTCGGCACGCTCGATCGCCCGACCGGTGGAACGGTCACGCTGGCCGGCGAAAATCCTTTCGCGCTCGACGAGCCCCGCCTGGCGGCCTTTCGTAACGAGCGCATCGGCTTTGTTTTTCAAGATCATCATCTCTTGCCGCAGTGTACGGTGCTGGAAAACGTGCTGGTGCCGGCGCTGGCCACGGGAGGTGTTTCGCCCGAACTGACCGAGCGGGCCCGTGAGCTACTCGCGCGCGTGGGCCTGGGCAACCGGCTGGAACATCGGCCCGCCGAGCTATCGGGAGGAGAGCGTCAGCGCACGGCCGTGGCCCGGGCGCTTTTGCGCCGTCCGCGATTGGTGCTGGCCGACGAGCCGACCGGAAACCTTGACCGCACCACGGCGGCGGCGATCGGCGACCTGCTGTTGGAAATGCAAGCCCAAGAGGGGACGATGTTGATCGTCGTCACCCACAGCGTGGAACTGGCGCGGCGTTTTGAGCGGAAATACGAGCTCGACGACGGGCGACTGAAGTCGATCGAATTGTAAGTCGCATTGCGAACCGCTACGCCACGAACGCCAGCACGTAGAAAATCCAGCCCGTAAGCGCCGTGAAGCCCATGTCGATGGCCGCCAGCCAGGCCCAGAACTTGTGCTGGGGGCTGTAATCGTTGGGCGCGGGGGGCTTGGGAAAGCGCCGCAGCGCCTGCACGATCACGCCAATCCACAACAGCGCCGTGGTCACGGCGAAAAACAAGTGGACCGCGAGTGACGTGAAGACCAGGCCCGGCACTTCGGGTCTGTGCAGCAACTTCAAATACACGGTCGACAGCAGCCACGGCGGCGACTGCATTGGTCCGTAGAACTTCGACGCCGCGGCACGGTCCATCCAGCCGTTGATGCGCATGTCGGCCTCGAACAGCGCGACCGTGACCAGTAACACGATGCCCAGGAGCAGTTGGATGCGCTTGTGCCAGACATAATGACGGCGGTAACGAACCAGGTAGATGCTGGCCGCCAGGATGACCAGCACGGCAAACATGGCCAGAAACACCACGTCGAGCATCAGCGACGCACGGGTCCCCAAGAAGCCGTCGAAACGGAGGTGTTCCATGAAATCCGTCGTTCGAATCAGAGGATTGCCCACGACCGGGCGCGGACGTTGTGCCGCGATTTTATCGCCACAAGACGCAGCACCATAGGGGGGCTTTCGCCGGTACGGCGTACCTCCCTGACGTGAAATCCTCAAGCAGAGCGCGTCTCCGCGACCGCGATGCGGTAGAACTCGTAACCGCGCAGCAGCCGGGGTACGGCTGGCAAGTAGAGGGCGCGATAGTCGACCGAGCCAACGTCTTCGAGCAAATGAAAACCTCGCGACGCCAGGTACTCGGGCAACTCGGCCGGATCGAGACCGAAGGTCCACACTTCGCCGGCTTGCGCCAGGGTCTTCTGCAAAGCGGCCTTTCCAGGAAACTCGGCGACGCCGTCCAGAGCGCCGCGATGCACGTACGTGAAAACCAGGCGGCTCCGCGGCGCCGACGTGCGCATGGAATCGAGCGTGGCGCTGACGGCCTCGCCGGAGAGATAATTCGTGACGCCTTCCCAAATCCAAAACGTAGGGGTATCGGCAGAAACTCCCTCCTCGGCAAGGCGAACGTCCAAGCCTTGCGAGTTGAAATCGACGGCGACGAAGCGCACGTGACCGGGCAACGCATCGAAGCATCGCCCGAGGCACGCGCGCTTGGCACGCTGCGTCGCCGGATGATCGACTTCAAACACCCGGGTTCGAGAAAGTTGTGGCAAGCGGTACGCGCGGCAATCGAAACCCGCCCCCAGGATGACCACCTGACTCATGCCCTCATCGAGTGCTGCGATCAAGCGATCGTCGATGAAGCGTGTCCGGGCGACGGCCGAGGTTCGCGCGCCTGGCCAGCGCCCATCGATCAGCCATGGAATCCACGAGCCGAACACGGGCAGCCGCGCGGCGCTCACGACGCGCCGCAAATTCGGGCTGAGAAACTCACAGGCGAACGGATCATCGAATAGCCGGTCCTGCGGTGCGCGGCCCGACTCCAAGGCGCGAAACAGCGCCATGTATTCGGCTGTCCTGCTCGCCTGGTTGGACTTCATGCTTGCCGATCTCAGACTCCGCGCACCTGGCGAATCGCCCGGGACGAATTACGAATTCTGCGTGACTCACAGCTACTTCGCTCGTGAAGCCAGAATCTTGGCCACTACGAAGTGAAGAGTTCCGGATACGCGAATAGTCCCGCCGAGCCGCCGGTGTGCCAGAAGACAACGGTATCGCGCGAAGTAAAACCGCCTTTCCGCACCAGGTCGATCAAACCCGCCATCGCCTTGCCCGTGTAGACAGGGTCGAGCAGGATACCTTCCAACTCGGCAACGAGGCGTACGGCTTCGATCATACCGGGTGTCGGCTGCCCGTAGCCGGCGCCGATGTACTGGTCGAGAATACGAACGCGCGCCGCAACCGCCGCCGGATCGAGGGCGTGACCCGCCAAGCCAAGTGCGTCAACGGCCAGTCGCGTCACGAGCGGTGTACGCTCAGCCGCCGCGCCCGAGACCGAGATCCCGGTGACCGGAACCGCATGGCCGTCCGCGATCAAACCGGCGACGATGCCCGCGTGCGTGCCACCGCTGCCGCTGGCGACGACGATCGCCGTGGGGTTGCAGTCGGAAGCGTGCGCCTGGGTGAAGAGTTCAGGCACCGCCGCCATGTAGCCAAGGGCTCCGAGCGCGGTCGATCCGCCGATGGGGATGAAATACGGCTTTCGGCCCGCGGCACGCAGGCGCTCGAGCGCGGCGTCAAACGTCTCGGGCTTAAAATCCTCTTTGGCGAGAAACTGCACGTCGGCGCCGAACAGTCGATCAAGCAGCACGTTGCCCGACTCTTCATAGGCGGGCGAACGTCCGGCGACGAGCCGCGGCAACAGCAACTGGCATTTCAGCCCAAGGCGGGCCGCGGCCGCGGCCGTTTGGCGCGCATGGTTCGATTGGGGGCCACCGGTGGTCACCAGCGTGTCGCAGCCCTGGGCCAGGGCGTCCGCGACGAGGAATTCGAGCTTCCGCGCTTTGTTGCCGCCGGTGGCCAGCCCAGTTTCATCATCGCGCTTGATGTAGATAGCCGGTCCGCCCAGGTGCGCCGAAAGTCGCGGCAAGGACGCAAACGGCGTCGGCAAGTGTGCCAACGAGACGCGTGGAATTTTCGACAGGTCCATAAGGTCCTTCTTTTGCGCGGGCGAGAGCCCCCTTTTCGTGGGCAAGCATGCCGCAGATATACCGGCCCGCCCGCGTGCCGACAATCGGGCCGCCTGGGCCACGAAGCGCTCGAGTCCGCCAGGACGCGGCGAAGCCGCCTCCGCAAGCAGCCCGCGCCAGCCGCGGTTATACTCCGCTCATCCCTGCCTACGGCCCCACCTGGAAGCCTCTGCTATGCAGCGCACCCTCGGTAAGCGGCTTGTTGTCAGCGTCTACGTTCTGGCCATAGGCGTGTTCCTGGCCGCGTCACAACGGACGACGGCCGCGGACATCAAACAAACGCCCCTGTATACGCGGATCAAGGCCACGATCGACGCGGTCCCGGCGATCGACACGCACGACCACCTGCGCCCCTTCGATCAGTTGCCGAATAAAGACGAGACCGACCGCGGACCGGGCATGACGCTGCACAGCATTTTTGCCGGGGGTTACTACCCTGGCATCAATCGGCTCTCTCCCTGGCCGGCCGGAAAATCGTTCGACGCCTGGTGGAAGGTCGCGAAGCATGATTTCGACGACGCCCGCGCGACCAGCTTTTATCGCTATCTGCTGCCAGGCTTTCGTGACCTCTACGGTGTGGACTTCGACACAATTACCGACGAGCAGGCGCGCGCGTTGAACGACAAGATCTTCGCCAATTACCAGAACGACGCCTGGCTGCTGGACGTCATCACGCGTCGCGCCAATATCGAGCTGATGTTCATCGACCCCTATTGGAACCGCCTGCAATTCGCCCGGGCGTACAAGTTCTCGGTGCCCGTTTTGAACGTATCGATGATGATCGGCGGAACGCACCCCAGCCGATTCACGAGTGCCAACGACAGCCCTTACGCGTTCGCGGAGAAGCAAGGCAAAAAGGTCGCGTCGCTGGATGATTATTTGGCAACGATCGAAGAGATTTTTCAACAGGCCGTGGCGGCCGATACGGCTTGCCTGAAATCCACGCAGGCCTACCAGCGGACGCTGCGCTACGAGGATGTGCCCAAGGAGCGCGCGGCGAAGGCCTTTGGCCGCAAGGCCGACGAACTGACGGACGCCGAATTCAAGGACTTCGAGGATTTCATGTTCTGGCAGATCGTCAAGCTCAGCGCCAAGTACGACCTGCCGTTTCAGATTCACACCGGGCAAGCGCGCATCCAGGGCTCGAACCCGATGCTGCTCGTGGACCTGATCCAGGCCAACCCACAAACCAAGTTCATCCTCTTTCACGGGGGCTATCCGTGGGTCGGCGAGACAGCCGTCATCGGCATGAAGTATCGCAACGTGTGGATCGATTCGTGTTGGCTGCCGACGCTCAGCTATACGATGGGCAAGCGCGCCTATCAGGAATGGCTCGAGGCCATGCCGTCGGATCGGATCATGTGGGGCGCCGACACCGCGCAGGCCGAGGGGATCTACGCCGCGACCGAATTCACGCGACAGTGCCTGGCCGAAGCGCTCGCTGAAAAAGTCGAACGCGGCGAGCTGCGCGAAGAACACGCCGCGCGCATCGGCCGACAGGTGATGCGCGACAATGCGCTTAAGCTTTTTCCGAAATTGCGCCGGCAATTATGGCGATCGACCGATTGATCGTTCCCCAACCATTTCGCGGCCTTTGCAACCTGGCGGAGCACGGCCACGACAGGGCTTCAAACCAGTGGCCTGGCCGAAAAATGGCCATTTGCTAGCTGCGGTCTTTGCTCAAAGGCCGTCGTGAGATAGGCTTAAGTCAGAGGGACATACCGCCAGTGACGCCACGGCGGGCAGCGGCATCCAATACAAGGAGGTACAGTCATGCAAAAGATCGAAATTCTCGACCGCGTGCTCGCCTTCTGCGATGTCCGCGGCGATACATTCTTGTGGCGCAACGAGCCGTTCCGTAGCGAGCTGTTCGCCTTGTTCCAGGAATCGCACTGCGGGCCGGCCGTCAGCGGCGATGAGATCATGGCTCACGTGCGCTGCCACATGGAGCCGGCCGGTCGTTGGCACGTCCCCATGCAGGAGCGGGTCGCCGACATTTGCACGGCGTGGGACGATTGGGACTACGCGGCCCAGCAGCTTCTGGAGACGGTCGACAACCGCTAGAGGCGGGCGGCCCCTCGTGCTGGCGCGTGCGCTTCAGGCGCTGCGGCACGCGATACGCGGCGTTTCTTCGAACTTCTTCGCGTCCGCCGCGGGAACGGCGCCCATTCCTAGCGTGCCGCAGATGATCCGCGCCGCGATATGTCCGGCCGGCTTCATGGTTTGTGCTTGAGCTCGACCAGAATGGTCACTTCCGCGGCCGTAGCGGATTCGTTCGGCGCGATGCGCACGTCCGCCACCATGGCACCGGGCGGCAGCAATTCGTTCATCTTGCCCGATCGAAATGCCAGCAGCGCGGCGTTTTCAGCCGTGTGCGGAACTTTGAACTTCAGACTACCACCCAAAAACTTGGCATTCATCGCAATTGAGCTCGCTGTCTCAATTGCCCCTGATATCTCTACGCAAGCATATCATGCCCGCGCAATCTCGGCTTTGGACAATCGGCAAATACGATAGAACCGTGCGAGCGCAGCAAGGATTTCGGCGGCAAATCCACTGTGTCTCCGCAGATTGTTACGCGTCGAGCGCTTCGAGAAGCTTTTTCGGAGCCCTGTTGGCCCAGGCCGCAACGAGCGCGGGAAGGAGCGTGGCCTTGGTGGCTTTCTTCAGCAGCACATTGGTGCTCCCCTTCCGGCCCCACGCACCTTTGACAGGCACAAACACGTCCGCATTCAAAGCGACGAAGTACGTCTGCTGCTTCGGCGTCAGTTTGACCATTCCCCAATGCGCGTCAGGGTAGCCGAGTGTGGCAAAGATTTTTCCGGCGACGCGCAGATCCTCGTGGCCTTGGTGCGCGCCCGCGCACGTTTCGGGCAGCGTAAGCGTCAAGCGGCGAAATTGATCGGCTGTCATCGAATTCCCTTGTGTTGGTCGGCGAGCGGCGTCGCGCGCTAGCGGCATTTTACCGCGTATGTAAATCGGCCCTCGGTAGCCCCGTCGCCTGTCACACGAACGTCGCCGTGCCGCGAAACTTGAGCGCCCCGTCATGGCAGCGGCAAACTCTTCGCTGAGCGCTGGCTTTATCGTTCGAGCATGCCCACTTAAGGACTTACTCACCGCACTCGCCCTGCTATCACCCAAATTTGGTGCCTTGCTTGAATCGTGGTCAAAAATCGGCCGATAGGCAAAGACTAGTGTGTATATGGCAAATATGGCAAATCAAGGGCTCGGAAAAATGTGCCGGTGGTCGATTGTGATTTTGGTGGCCTCGATCTTGGGATTGAGCACTAATCTTGCCGCGGACGTCGTGGACAATCTTGCGATCGCGAACGCGGCGGCTGGAAACGGGGCGATCGACAACAGTGCGATCGCCGAGGACGCGTCCGCAGGCGATAGCGACTCGTGCGATTCGACCGGCTGTTGCGAGCAGGCAATCTGTGACTCGTGCGGCTGCTCGAACGATTTTGCCGAATGCTGCGACTCCTTCAACAATCGTAAGCGCTTCCTCGGGTTCTTGCCGAGCGACCATTGCTTCGACAATTTCATCAGTCCGATTTCGAATCCCTTCTTCTTCGAAGATCCGCGCTCGCTCACGGAGTTCCGCGGAATCTTTATCGATAACGCTTTGCCGGCGGGGCAGGTCGGCGGCGGGGATGCACAAATCTGGGCCGGCCAGTTCCGCGGCCGGGTCACGGATCGCTGGAGCATTATCGCTCCGCGCCTCGCTTACTTCACCGTCAACCAGGCCGACAGCGGTGGCAGTCCGGTCGGCTTCCTCTCCGCACCGGTCGGCGCCAAATACAATTTGATCCGCGACGTGCAGAATCAGTTTCTGGTATCGATCGGGCTGACGTACTTCATTCCCGGCGCGCCCAGCGCGCTAGCCAACTTCGGCAACGGCGATTTTCACCTGTTCTTGACCGGCGGTAAGCAGATCCTCGGCAACGGTCATTGGCTAAGCGGCACGGGCTTTCGCCTGCCCGAGGATCGCAACTGGGGCACGCAGCTCTGGTACTGGTCGAACCAGTGGGATTACCGCTTGCCGGGCGGCATTTATCCGCTCATTGGCGTGAACTGGTTCCACTACATGGATAGTGGCGCCGTGCCGATAGGCGTTCCGTTCGGGACGCTCGACATCTTGAACCTGCCCTCGAGCGGCGTTGCCGGTTCGAATGTGGTGACCAACGTCATCGGAGCCCGCTGGAAGCCTGGCGGCCATTTCGAACTCGGCTTTGGCTGGGAATACCCGATGACACAGCGCGAGGACGTGCTGAAGAACCGCGTCTACACGGACTTCATCCTGCGCTACTAAGAGCGCCCCGGCGTACCTGCCCTCCGGTAGAAGGCGTGCTGCTAGCCGCGGCTCCCTCGACCATCGACGACCAGGTACAGGGGTTCCTGCCGCCTTTCTCGGCCTGGATCCAGCCTTCGCGGCGCGCGCTCACCTTGCATGGCGCCGATGCGGTACAATGAGCTTCCGGTCCGCGCCCGGTGTGCCGCCGCCGGACGGCGTTGGCGCTTTTGCTTCGGGCGCGACCACTCGCTACTAATCCCCCGATACCCAAACACCGTATCAGGAGCCTTGCGATGTCATTTCGAATCGCCGCCGTTGTGACTCTCGTATGCCTCGCTCCTATTGCTGCCAAAGCCGACGAAATCCTCAACATCGGCGATCCGGCGCCCGCCCTAAAAGTGTCGGGCTGGGTCAAAGGGGACAAAATCGAACGCTTCGAGCCCAAGAAGATCTACGTCGTCGAATTCTGGGCAACCTGGTGCGGACCCTGCCGCGCCAGCATTCCCCATCTGACGGAACTCGCGCACAAGTTCAAGGAGCAAGGCGTGCAGTTCGTGGGCGTTGACGTCTTCGAGCATGACGTGCAACTGGTCGAACCGTTCGTCACCGAGATGGGCGACAAGATGGACTATAGCGTGGCCCTGGACAGCGTCCCTGCGGACAGCGAACCCAAAGACGGCGCCATGGCCAAGGCATGGATGGACGCGGCTGACGAGCATGGTATCCCCACGGCCTTCGTGGTTCACGATGGCACGATCGCCTGGATCGGCCACCCTCTCAGGCTTGACGAACCGCTGGCTAAAATTCTTGCCGACGACTGGGACGCCGGTGAGATGGCCAAAAAGCGGCTCGTCGATAAAGCCCAGGAGCGCGCGGTCCGGCTCGTGCGCCAAAAGATTTACGGACCGTACCGCGCGCACGACTATCAGGGCACGCTCGCGGCCATCGAGGAGGTGACCAAGGAGAGCCCGGAGCAAACCGATCGCTACGAATCGCTGAAATTCATCTGCCTCGCCAACAGCCACAACGTCGAGGCGGCCCTGACGCTCGGCCACGCGCTACTCGAAAAGTACGATGACCAGGCCGACAACCTGAATAACATCGCCTGGGAAGTGATCGATCCGAACTTAAAGCGGGATCCCGATCCGCGAGTCGCACAACTGGCGCTGAAGGCGGCTCAGCGCGCGGTTCAATTGACCGAAAGCGGCAACCACTATTACCTCGACACCTTGGCCGAAGCCCAGTTCCGCACGGGCGACGCGAGCGCGGCCATCGCGACCGAGGAGAAGGCCATCGCGCTGCTCAAAGCCGACAAAGATGGCGGTTCGCCGGCGAACGCCAAAGAACTCGAGCAGCACCTCGAGCGCTACCGCCGCGGCACGAAAGACGCGGCCGGCGGGTAAACCGATCGCGCATCGAAATGCACTAGATGAACCGGCGATTCGCGACCGCCCGCGGCCTGGTCATCGCGCGGACATGTCACGGCGCGAAAGCCTTCTGTAGCGCGGACGTGATCGACTTCGACATGCTGTAACCCGGCAAGCCGGGCTGCGGTTTGAGCGGCGGCAGCGGAGGCCTCTCCTCGGCCTCTTGGTGCCATTGGCTCTTGTATTTTGCGACGTCGATCGGCATGGCGTTCCGCTTGACGTCTTCTTCCCAATAGGCATTGTGTTTCGTCGCGCCGGCGGCCACCACAATGCCCACGACGATGGTTCCCAGAGTGAACCACCCAAGACCGATCCCTGCACTCTGCTCACGCATGTGCGTCCCTCTTCCACGTGTTCCGTTCCATTCCGCAGTGAATAGTACAGTGCGAGGCGGAAATTAATTAGGCCCTCGTTGGGGTGGCTACTAGCGCGCTGAAATATGGGGCGACACTCGCTGTGCGATGTGCAATCTACAGTTACCGGCGCTGCTGTTGTCTTTCGTCTGTCGCGCGAAATTCTTAACGATTTGTCACGAGAAACGATGAAATCCAAATCGATGCACCGGTGTTGCGAGCGCGCAATACGAGCTATCGCGAGCTCAATACGATGAGCAATCCCACGAAGCGCGAATAATCAAAGAAGCGAATGGATACGGCGCTAATGGAATCCGCCGCTTAACTGTGCTCAGAGACCCGTCGCCGTACCTTTATGTTCGCGCGCATTCGGGAACGAACGTTTGTGATTCGTGGCCAGTTTTCGACGGACTCTTAAGCTCGTGCTCCGACTCGTGAAAAAATCGAAGCGCCTAGCGCGGCGAAGACGATCGCCGGATAACGCCTCTCGGCGCGGGCATGCGAACAGGAATCGTTCGCGCGGCTAACCAAGCGAGCGCCGCCGCCATGCGTAACGTCGAGAGATCATCGGCATGCGCGATGTCGCCGCCTTTCGATGTCGTCGCCTTGCGTGGTCGAACGGTGCGACGAGGTAGAACAAGCGTTCGTGCAGTCGATTTGACGATCAGCAAGCAACGCTAATAGCTAGCAACGCTGGAAGAGTCGGGGAGGGCTTCGCCTGCCACGGCATATGGGGGGCGTTGTCAATTTCTCCGGCAATCGATAGACTCCTCCGCGGATGCTGGCGGGACCTTCGACGATCCCCACTCCACCTTCGTCGTCGCGTCCCGGCGTTTTTTCTTGCCTTGGTGACCAAGGCGCCGATGGAACGCTCGCACGTCGCTCTTTTTTCAGTCGATTTCGACCCGGTCGTCGCGGTCCTCCAGCTTTCCCGCGATCGGAGAAGATGACGTGGCGCCGACCCATGCCATGTCCATTCTTGGCAATCTGAATTGCATCGCCAGCTCGTTATGGCGCGTGAGATAAGCAATAAGGGACTCGCGGTCCCTCACCTGACTTTGCAGCGTATATAACGACTCGAGTTCTTCTCTATCTGCGACTGCCCTTAGCCATGTTTCGGTTCGCTCGATGTTGAATCTGATTTGTGCGACGGCGGCAGCGTCCCAGGGAATGAGGGCGAACAATGCGATTGCTGCGACGCTCATTGCCGACATAAACGAATACGTCGTTACGTAACTCCGAAAAGGAAGGTCGTCCACTTCCCTCTGTAATTCCTCAAGGGTCATGGACGACGCACGGCCCCGCGCGATGTCCACGTTTGCCTGAACCCGTTCAGTCCTTAAATGCAGAGAATACGCCATAAGAGCGGTTGCGATCAGGACGGACGCCAAGAGCAATGCTGTCGGTAGCCGAATGAAATAGGCAGTGGACCCTGCGTCCGCGCTCGTGACCGCTCGAAGGACGAGTCGAGCTAGCCACCAGCGCCCGAACCTTCCAAGCAGAAGGAGGGCTCGCGGACTGATCCGCCTTAACATCCACAGGAGCGCGAAAAAAAGGACCGTGACCAGAAACTTGTCGAATAACTCGCGCGCATAGTCAAGCATCTTCTTGCGTGGCCCTGTAGCTATCGGTAAGGATCGCCTGACGCTGCGCCGAGGATGCAGCAGAGGTGCAGCACCAAACCGGGAACGATGAGGGCAGCATAGCCAACCAGGACGACTATGCACCATATGACTCCATTAAGGAGTTGACCCTTATAGAGTTGGCCGAGTCCCGGAAAAATGAGGCTGAGCAGCGCCGCGACCGCCGGGCTCCAGCGCTTATAGCCCTGTTGCTGTCCGATTACATTCGTGTTCACGTTGGTGATGTTAATCACTGGTTGCTGGTAGCCGGGCGGCATCTGCGCCATTACTTGTGGCTGCGGGGCGACGGGCGCGGGCTGTTGTTGCTTGGCTAGCTCGCGATCGCGTTCGGCTGCTATTCGTTCGTTAGCCAGCTTGGCCAGCTTGATTTCATGGCGACGCTGCGAGCTTACAGCGATGGCACTTTTAGTGGCAGATGCGGCTTTGACGATTGGCTGTGTGACGACCCGCGCCGTGACCTTCGATGCCCGCAAGATGGCGAACACCGGTCCCGCTAGCTCTTGCATATCAGTAGGCGGCGCCGCCGGGGCTTCAACGACTGCCGGCACCTGAACTGACGCAGCTTGCTGTTGCTGCGGCACCATCGCTGTCGATGCGGCGGGGAGTGCCTGCGCGAGCTTTGTCTTAGCGACTACTGACCACGGGCCGCCTGGCTCCTTGGCAATCTCGTCAGTGGGCAATAGCTTGCCCTCGCTGGCCCACAGTTTCAGTTGATCGGTCGAGTTGGGACCAGCGACCTTGTCGCCTCGGCGAATGTAGTAACCGGCCACGCGTTACACCCCTGTATCGCGAAGAGCACTGGCGAATGCCTCAGCGGGTAATTATATGCCAGCAACTTCTCACCGCTCCACTGGGGGGAGCGAACTTTCTTCGATCTCGGCGCGGGGCATGAACATACGTCCCGCATAGCTAACTGTAGGTAGTTGCTAATTAGATAATATCTCATTATTCGCAACGCATTTGCGCGAGCACAATTCGCGCCTCGCGCGTAGGATGCCCTAACGACAGGGACACCAGCCGCGGGGACTATTGCTCCTCCGGCTCACCTGGCCCAGCAATTGGGGAACGGTAGGACAGTCAGGCGACTTCTTTTCTAGGAATCGATGAATGCACGACGACGAGGACGGCACGATGCTGACCGATCGGGCAGTCGCTCTCCACGAGGCAGCGCACGCTGTAGCGGCTTGTGCCTCACGGCATCGCGTTTCGGCATGTGACTGTCGCTTTCTACCGCAGTAAGGGACCACGATGTGAGCTGTTGAGCGAAAAGCACTGCGACGCGGAAGCCGATAGTCCCGAGTGGCCAGCGTGCAAGGATGGTCATTTTGTGATGTTGCTGGCCGGCGGCGCGGCCGTGAAGAAGTTTGCTCCAAAAGCAGCACACGATGGCGGCTCATGCGACGTTGTGGAGGCTCGGAAACTCATTCACTCTCGCTATGGCGCCGAAGCGGTTGAAGCGCAATTGCGCCGGTTGCTGGCCCGAGCGAGGGCATTTGTTGCCGTCTGGCAGGGGCCGATGGACCGAGTCGCGCGTGATCTTGCGGATGACGGGATCTTATCGTCAGAAGATTTGCAGTCGCAATGCGAAAGTATGCTGCGCGAGCCCTGGAGAAATGAAGTGGGAAGGGTCGCGAAGGGATCAGAGAGCGACGAATGAAAGCCCTCCTGCGCCACCTACTCGTCCTGCAGGCATCCCCCAAGGCGCTGGCCATTACGTCGCCGGCAAACTCCCTTTCGTCCTCGGTAGCGAGGTGTCGCGAAGCTCATCCAAAAAGGAAAAAGCCAGGACCGACATAAATGCCGTCCTGGCTTAGCCTTGAATAGAAAAGGCGCTGGTGGGAGTCGAACCCACGGTGGCGGATTTGCAATCCGCTGCCTTAGCCACTTGGCTACAGCGCCCAGAATTCCTCGGTAACTTAGGGGAACTGGCCGGAAGGGTCAAGTCGAGCTGGCAATGACGCTGCCAGGCTCTGGCGCGAACGTAACCCTCAGTCCCCCAAAGTCATCTCCCCCAAAGTCATGGCGTCGCCACGACGCCATCGCTCGCCGACGGTGCGACTCTGCCGACGCTAGCAGAACGGCTGAAGATTATCACCGCGCGAATCGATCTGTGGATACTGACGGAGCGCACAAGGCGGCCGCCGCGATTTCAAAGCGGCGCGGCCATGGCAAGGAGGCCACCGTTGGGGCAGAACGAACAAGCGACGTTGCGTCGCGCGGCCGCGGGTTGATTTCCGGCCGTCAACACAAGGTGCCGCCGGCCGCGCCTCACGCGCGTCCGGAGGGCACGGAAGTCTTTCTTGGGAAAGGAATCCGGACGAATGCCATTGCTCACCTTCCTTGCTGATTTGCGCGCCGCCCGTATCGTCGATGAATTCACGCAAAACCTCGCCCGCCAGACGTATGGCACGCTGCGCCACATGTGCGAGCGCCGTGTGTTGACGATGACGCACGCCGAGGCGCGCGGGTACGTCTGGGCCAAAGCGCGGCCCGTCGTCACGACCGAAGTGGCGGCAGTCGCCGTGGCCCACCCGACCTTGAATGCACGCACCCTGCAGATGCTCAGCGAACAGACGCACGATCGTCTGGTGCGCTCGGTCGTGAGCGACCTGATGCGCGAGCGCGTCGAGCAGGCGCGGTCTCGTCGGGCCGCGTAGCACATCGGCGACGGCGCAAAGCTTGAGATGGGCCGGGAACCGTTGCGCGCCGCCTCGTCGGGAGGAGGCGGCGCGTCAGATCTCGGGCCAAGACTGCGGACCGTCGTCGACGTCACGCTCGATCGTCTTCTGGTCGTACAGGCGGAAGCCGCGCGCCTGGTAATGGGCGAGGGCCCGAGGATGATCGAGCGTGCAGGTGTGCAGCCAGACGCGCTTTGCGCCGCGCTGCCAGCCGCGCTCGACCGCGTGTACGAGCAGATGCCCACCGATCCCCTGCGCGACGAAGTCGGGCAGCATGCCGAAATTCACGATCTCGGCGTTGCCCTCGGGCTGGAGATCTTGCTCGTAGTAGCCGGCCGGCGTGCCCGCGACGTACAGGACCCAGGTTTCGAGCTCGGGGCGTCCCATGTAGGCGAGCCACCGCTCGCGCGACCATTTGAGCCGCTCGCGCCAAAAATAATCGCGTCCCACGGCGACGTACAGAAACCGGTTCAGTTCCGGCAGCGGCCGTTCGGCCTGGCGAATGTCGATCGGCACGGTGGGATGGCGCGCCGGCCGTAGCGCCGCGCGATCCGTGATTTCCAGGTAGTAGGTCGTGACTTCTCTGCGCATGCGCTGCGGCGTCCTCCGTCTTAAAGGCCTTGCTCCGGCGCAGCCGTGATTTGCCGCGCACTCATCGGTCGAGGCTGCGGCCGCCGATCTTTCTCCGTCGCGCCAACAGTATAGAGTCTGTCGGGTGCCCTGTGGCACCATGACCCGAACACTTTCGTTCGTGGTGCGCATTGCGCACCCTACAATTCCCGACCTCACTGGGGCCGACAACAGAAGGCACGTTCGCAAATTATCGACTTTGCAGTTCTCCTGCGCGCGTCCGTCGCATCGTTGCTCACGGGCGGCAGCGGGGGTACAATCGCGGGCTTTGAAACGGGCGGAAAAAGGCCGTCGGGCCCCGGATCTCTGTCGGCACATTCGCGGCAGCCGCGCTCGATGGACTAGAAGTTCCCCTGCCCCAGCACTCGAACATCATCTGCGTTAGCAAGCAATCCTCATGACGCGCCCTCGCAATATGGTCATCGCCCAGAGCGGTGGCCCTAGCCCGGTCATCAACAACAGCCTCCGCGGCATCATCGAGACGGCCCGCGAGCTCGACGAAGTGGTCACGGTCTACGGCGGCCGGCACGGCATCGAAGGGGTACTGAAAGAAGAGCTGCTCGACCTGTCGGCGCAACAGCCCGAGGAAGTGGCTTTGCTGCGTTGCACACCGGCGGCCGGTTCGATCGGCACGTGCCGCTATAAGCTGCGCGAGCATCAAAAGGAGGATTTCGACCGCGTGATCGACGTCTTCCGCGCGCACAACGTCGGCTATTTCTTGTACATCGGCGGCAACGACTCGATGGACACCGCCAACAAGATCGCCGCCCTGGCGCGTGAACGTGGGCTGGACCTGGTGGCGGTCGGCGTTCCCAAGACGATCGACAACGACGTCGGCGACAGCGCGTTCAAGCTGATCGACCACACGCCGGGCTATGGCTCGGTGGCGAAATACTGGATGCACGCCGTCCAGAACGCCAACGAAGAGAACGCCGGCTCCTGCCCGGCCGATCCGGTGCTCGTGATGCAGGCCATGGGACGCAAAATCGGGTTCATCCCGGCGGCGGCTCGGCTGGCGGATCCGGCGCGCGAGATGCCGCTTTTGATCTATCTGGCCGAAAGCCCCTGCTCGCTTGCGCAACTGGCCGACCAGGTGAACGACCGGCTGAAAAAGCACGGCCGCTGCCTGGTCGTGGTGAGCGAAGGGTTCGACGTCGGCGAGCTGGGCGCGGTGAAAGATTCCTTCGGGCACGTCATGTTCAGTTCGAGCCAGACGACCGTCGCGCAGACCGTCGTGAATTATTTGAATCGCGCGGGGCTGGCCGCGAAGGGAGCGGCACGCGGCAACGTGTCGGGCACCGATCAGCGACACTCGATGGCTTACGCCTCGACGGTCGACCTTGAGGAGGCGTACCGCAGCGGGCAGATGGCGGCTTTACTGGCCGCGCGCGGTGAAAGCGGCTACATGTCGACCATCCTGCGCGAGGCAGGCGACATCTATTCGGCGCGTTACGACAAGGTGCCGCTGGCCGAAGTGGCCAACAGCGAGCGTGCGTTCCCCACCAGGTGGATCACGCCCGACGGCTGCGACGTGACCGACGATTTTATCAAGTACGCGCAGCCGCTGGTCGGCGAGGACATGGTGAGCCTGCCGATGATCGGGGGGCGTCAGCGTTTGACGCGATTCTCGCCGATTTACGCCGATCAGAAGTTACCCCAGTACACGCCCGAGGCAGATCGAAAGTGAGCCTGCGCGTGGCGCCGGCTCGATGGATTTCACTGTCCGCAGAACATCCACGGATTTAACCACAGCGACGCATGTTTGACCTCACGCCCAAGCATAAGTATCTGGTTGGCATCGACTCGGACGGCTGTGCCTTCGACACGATGGAGCTGAAGCATAAAGAATGCTTCATCCCGAACATCATCAACAGCTACGAGCTGCAGGGCGTGAGCAAGTACGCCCGCGAGGCAGCCGAGTTCGTCAACCTGTATTCGAAGAGCCGGGGGATCAATCGCTTTCCGGCGCTCATTGAAACGCTCGAATGGCTGCAAAAGCGGCCCGAGGTGACGGCGCGCGGCATCAAGATTCGTGTGCCCGACGGACTGGTCGCGTGGTTGAAAGTGGAAACGAAGCAGGCGAACCCAGCGTTATCCGCGGCGGTGGAAAAAAGCGGCGACGCGGACCTGCGGCAGGCCCTTGCCTGGTCGAAAGCCGTGAACGAGACGATCGCCAACGTGGTCCGCGGCGTCCCCCCCTTCCCTTTCGTGCGCGAATGCCTGGAAAAGCTGCAGGGCAAGGCGGACGTGCTCGTCGTGTCGGCCACGCCGAACGAGGCGCTTGTGCGTGAATGGGAGGAGCACGGCCTCGATAAGTACGTGGCGGCAATTTGCGGCCAGGAAATCGGCACCAAGAAAGAAACGCTAGCCAACGCCGCCAAGTATGCGGCGAACCATACGCTGATGATCGGCGACGCGCCGGGCGACCATAAGGCGGCCATCGCGAACCATGCGCTGTTCTTCCCGATCAACCCGGGCGCCGAGGAAGCAAGCTGGCGACGCCTGTACGAAGAAGGCATCGATCGCTTCTTCGCCGGCACCTTCGCCGGCGACTATCAGCAAAAGCTGCTCGACGAGTTCGACAAATGCCTGCCGGAACACCCGCCCTGGCAAAAGCGCTAGGAACGGATCACCGAATATCGCAGCGCTACGCGTCAACTGACTACTGTCTACCGACTACTGACTACTGCTACTACCATGAAAGAAACTTGCGACATCGGCCTGATGGGCCTGGCCGTGATGGGCGAGAACCTGGCCCTGAACATCGAAAGCCGGGGCTTCAAGATCGCCGTCTTCAACCGCACGACCAAGGTGGTCGACGAGTTCGTGGCCGGCCGCGGCGCCGGCAAGCAGGTCGTGGGCGTCCATACGATCGAGGACCTCGTCGCCAGCCTGAAGCGGCCACGCAAGGTCATGATGATGATCAAGGCTGGTCCGGCGCTGGACGAGGTGATCGACCACCTGATTCCGCTCCTGGCGCCCGGCGACGTGATCATCGACGGCGGCAACACGCACTATGCCGACACCGAGCGGCGCACGCGCTACGTCGAATCGAAAGGCTTGCTGTACATCGGCACGGGCGTCTCGGGAGGCGAAGAAGGCGCGCTCAAAGGACCGAGCATGATGCCCGGCGGCAGTCAGGCGGCCTGGCCGCTGGTGAAGCCGATCTTCCAGGCGATCGCCGCCAAGGTCGGCCCCAAGAACGATATTCCGTGCTGCGAATGGGTGGGCCCGCGCGGCGCCGGCCATTACGTAAAGATGGTGCACAACGGCATCGAGTACGGCGACATGCAGTTGATCTGCGAAGCGTACGCGCTCTTGAAGAACGTGCTCAATCTCTCGAACGACGAGTTGTACGACGTCTTCGCCGAATGGAATCGGGGCGAGTTGGACAGCTATCTGATCGAAATCACGCGCGACATCTTCAGCGTCAAAGACGATCAGACCGGCAACAGCCTGGTCGATATGGTCCTCGATACCGCGGGCGCCAAGGGGACCGGCAAGTGGATGAGCCAATTGGCGCTTGACCTGGGCGTGCCCAGTACACTGGTGACCGAGGCCGTGTACGCCCGCTCGCTGTCGGCCCTCAAAGAGCAGCGCGTGCATGCGAGCAAAGTGCTGCCCGGCCCGACGGCAAAGTACAGCGGCGACCGCAAGAAGTTCGTCGAGCAGGTGCGGCAAGCACTCTACGCGGCCAAGATTTGCAGCTACGCCCAGGGCTTCGTGCAAATGCGCGCGGCCGCCAAGGAGCACGACTGGCCACTCGATTACGGCAACATCGCGATGTTATGGCGCGGCGGGTGCATCATTCGGGCCCGCTTCTTGGACCGCATCAAGGAAGCCTTCGACGCCGACAAGGCGCTCGAGAATCTGCTGCTCGCTCCGTATTTCACCAAGGTCGTTTCGAACTCGCAGGAAGCGTGGCGCCACGTGGCAGCCACGGCGATCGAGTTGGGAGTGGCAGTGCCGGCCCTGACGACGGCGCTAACCTATTACGACGGCTACCGCAGCGAACGGCTGCCGGCCAACCTGTTGCAAGCGCAGCGCGACTACTTCGGCGCCCACACCTACAACCGAACCGATCGGCCTGGGACGTTCCACTCCGATTGGCTGGGCTTGCGCCGGCAGCCGCAGCAGTAGTCGCGCGGACTGATAACGTACTCTTCGATTCTTGCGACGCGGCGGCGATTGCCATGGCCAACGAATATCTCGACCAGTTGTTTGGACTTGCCGGGCAGGTGGCCGTCGTCACCGGCGGGACCGGCGTCCTGGGGGGCGCGCTCGCCGAAGGGCTGGCCCGGGCGGGCGCCGCGGTCGTCGTCGCCGGGCGAAATGCCGAGCGCGGGCAAGAGCGCGTGCGGTCCATCCAGGCCGCCGGCGGCACGGCGTCGTTCGTGCCGGTCGAAGTCAGTGAGCGGCTATCGGTCGAGTCACTGCTGGCCGCCGTGCTCGCACGGCATGGACGCGTCGACATGCTGATCAACGGCGCCGGAGTCAACGCGGCGAGTGCGTACCTTGACGTCGCAGACGAGGATTGGAACCGCGTCTTGGCGAGCAACCTCACGGCCGTACACCGGGGGTGCCAAATCTTTGGCCGACAGATGATCGAGTCAGGCACAGGGGGCGCGATCCTCAACATTGCCAGTGTGACGGCCGACAAGCCGCTGTCGCGCGTTTTCGCGTACTCGGCCACGAAGGCGGCCGTCGTCAACCTGACACGCAATGTGGCGCGCGAATTCGCACCGCACAACGTGCGAGTGAACGCCTTGTGCCCTGGCTTCTTCCCCGCCGAGCAGAATCGCAAGATCCTCGATGCCGAACGAACGGCAAACATCATGCAGCAGACGCCGATGGCCCGTTTTGGTAAGCCGGAAGAGTTAGTCGGCGCGACTCTGCTCTTACTGTCGCGCCAAGCCGGCAGCTTCATCACCGGCGCGACGTACTACGTCGACGGCGGCTTCACGGGGATGCGGCTGTAGCCGCCCTCGTCCATCCGCTTGAGCGGCAATGGAAAAACAAAAGCGACCGCTCGACGGTCGGCTTCTCGCACCGGTCGCCCATTTGGGCGAAGTACCGCGAAAAAGCCTACTGCCGAGCGGCCGCGTCGTGTGGGCCGCCTGAGGACCGCGCGGGCGCGGTCCTTAGTGGATTCTGACTACAAGGGATTTTGATCCCTCGAGAAGTTAGACCATGTCCTTCAGGTTCTTCAGAGCGCGGATGGCGACCTTGTTGTAGGCCGGACGCGCCTTGACGTCCATCAACTCTCCCGGCTTGAAGGGGTTGGGCACACCCTTCTTCGCAGGACGAGCGGGAACCTTCTTCTTCGTGATCTTGACCAGGCCAGGAATGCCGAAGACACCCGGACCACGATTGCTGAGCGCCTTGCGCACTTCGCCGGCGAGGGCTTCCAGAACAGCCGAGACGTCCTTGCGGCTCACGTCGGTCGCGGACGAAATGTTGTTCAGGATCTCGCTCTTGCTCGGTGCTTTCTTGGCAGCGGTTGCGGCTTTCGCCATGACTGGGTGAACCTCCTTGCAAATGGGTAGGTAATGGGCTTTTGACCGCCGCGGCGGCGGTCGTGACTGATTAAAAATAGACTAAAACAAAAAAGCAACCCAAAAAACCCGGGTTTTTTTCAAGAAAGTGGCAAATTTCCCGGGAAATAAGCCATTTCAGCGTGCAAAATCGGCGTGAACCAGCGCACGCACGCGCCGCAAAAGGCGCACAACACGCACGACCGTCCGCGCGAGTGGTGATGATTTGTGCCGAGCGCGGGTGGGGTTGAGAAAGGCAAATTCGCTCTCCTGTCCCCCTCCTCACCCACACGCGCCGGTCGGCAAGCTTGGCTGGCGGCCGCGTAGGCAGGAGCGATCCTCCTGCGGCGATACGGTTGTGGAGCGCAGGTGTCTGGTTCATGCCCGCCGCGTAGGCGTACGCGACGTCGCTCGAAGGAAACGGGCCGAACATGTCGGTCGCACCGGTCGTAAGCGCTTCGGAGCGCGCTGGCCGGGGGTCGAGAAACTTGCTGGACCAGTGCTCTTCATGTAAGATATTGCTAAGGCTTGTCTTACGACGTGCCGGTAGCGGCGCCAGCTTACCTGCAGGGCTTCTGGACCCGGCGCCGCGCTCGGTTTTTCTCCGCGCGGAGCGAGAACTCGAGTGCCGTGAAACCTATCTAACCCTTACGGAGTCGGGGAGCGGTAGTTGGCGGAACATTGAGCACGCCCAGCTAGGCACACATCGGCGTGGTTCGGCGAACGCGTTCGTCGACCACGACACAGCTTGACCAGCAAGAACGGGCCTTGATCGGCAGGAAAGGGAAGGCGCATGGATCATGGTGGATACAGGGGCTGGCGAGCTCTTTGCGTCCTGGCCCTCTTCGTAGCGCTACTGGACGGCGGCGGGTATTTGCTGGCCGAGGAACCGGCGGCTGCGGACCCTTTCGGTACCGAGAAGCCCGCAGAGAAGCCTGCTCAGGCGGACAAAGCCAAGCGGGAGCCGGCCCCTGCCAAGACTCCGCCGCAGGCCGAACCTCCCAAGGTCCGTCCGCTGCCGGGCCAGCTTCAGATGCGCGGCGGCGCCGTGCCGCTGATCCGCGGTCGCATCGCCATCGGCCGGCCTGACGCAGTAGACGACGACCCGATCTTTTTTCCCGCCGATCGCGCCACCTTGCAACGACTGTCCAAAGCCGAGGAGCTGCTGAAGGAAAAGCGATTCGGCGAAGCCGTGCGACTGCTGGGCGACATCCTCGAAGCGCCGGAAGACTTCTTCTTTCAGCCGAAGCGCGACGAGCCGATCCACCGCAGCCTGAAGGCCGAGGCGCAGCGCTTGATCGGCGAACTACCGGCCGAGGGGCGCGAAGCGTACGAATTGCTGTTTGGCGAGATGGCACGCCGGAGTCTCGACGGTGCGGTTGCCAGCGGCGACACCTCGGCGCTAACCGAAGTGTCGCGCCGCTTTTTCCACACGAGTGCCGGCTACGAAGCGACCTACCTGCTCGCCGCTCAGCAGATCGATCACGGTCAGCCGCTGGCCGCGGCGCTGTCGTTGAAAAGATTGCAAGGCACGCCGGCCGGTGCGAAGTTCGAGCCGGCGTTGTCCGTCAAGCTGGCGGCTTGCTGGTTGCAGGCTGGCATGAGCGACAACGCGCGCGAAACGCTCTCCCAGCTCCTCCAGCAGGATCGGGCGCAGCGAGTGATTCTCGCCGGCAAGGAAGTGCCGCTGTTCCATCGCGATGACGAAGCCTTGAGCTGGTTGGCACAGGTGGCCCACGTCGAATCCACGACGCCGGTCGACGGCAGCGACCAATGGCCGATGTACCGAGGTAGCGCCAGCCGCAACACGATTTCCAGCGGCAGCAGCCCGTTGCTGAGCCGCCGCTGGGCGATTCCGACTTCCGACACGTTCGGCCCACCGGTCGAGGAGATGGTCCGGCAACTGCGCGAAACGTCGCAGGATCAGGGGAGCCTGCTCTTGTGCAGCTTGCACCCGCTGGCCGTGAAGGACCTGGTACTCATGCGCACGGTCGGCGGATTGTTGGCGGTCAATTTCACGACGGGAAAACGCGTCTGGCCGGGCCCGGTCGACGAATCGATACGCCACTTGCTCGATCCGGGCGCCCCTTCGCACTCGATCAATCAGCCGATGCGCGTCGGCGCCGCGCGGCAGGTGCCGAATCCGGCGCTGGCGAATGGTCCGCGCTGGCTCAGCCATCGGCTGTATGAGGACACGACGTACGGCACGATGAGCAGCGACGGTCTGCGCGTCTTTTGCATTGAGGACCTCGACTCCGGCCTGGGCGTGACCGACCAATGGCAGGTTGTGAACCCCAACGGCCGCCGCGTAACGCAAACCGTCGGTGCGCGATCGTTCAATCGCCTGGCGGCCTACGACATTGCCACCGAGGGAAAATTGAAATGGGAAGCGGGCGGCCCGCTCGGCGAGCCACAGTCGGAGCTGGCCGGCGCGTTCTTTCTAGGACCACCGCTTCCGCTGGCCGACAAGGTCTACGCACTCTCGGAGCTCAAGGGTGAAATTCGCCTCGTGGCGCTCGATGCGGCGACCGGCAAGGTCGAGTGGACGCAGCAACTGGCCGTGCTGGAAACCATTCTGGGCGCCGAGCAGGTGCGCCGCTCGGCCGGTTTGTGCCCGTCGTATTCCGACGGTGTCCTGGTCTGTCCGACGGCCGCCGGAGCCGTCGTAGCGCTCGACCTCACCACGCGCTCGCTCTTGTGGGGTTACCAATACGCGCGCAATGACGGCAACGCGCCGGAAGCAGTGCGCTTGGGCATGATCCGCAATCCGGCGCTGGCCGCCAACAACGTCGGCAACGGACAGCGCTGGACCGACGCCAGCGTCACGATTGCCGCCGGACACGTGCTGCTCACGCCGCCGGAATCGAATCAGCTCCACTGCCTGAACCTGCTTGATGGCAAGCTGCTGTGGCAAAAGCCGCGCGACGACGGGCTTTACGTCGGCTGCGTTCATGAAGACAAGGTTCTCGTGATCGGCCGGAATTCGCTCCGAGCATTGGCTCTGCGCGACGGTTCGTCGTGCTGGAACGAAGCCTCGTTGCCGCTGCCGGTGGGCAGCATTCCGACGGGCCGCGGCTTTTTTAACGGTAAGCGCTATCACCTGCCGCTCAGCACCGCCGAGGTAGCGGCCATCGACGTCACGACCGGGCAGATCGTGGCCCGCTCGAAGTCGCGGACCGGCACCGTCCCCGGCAATTTGATTTGCCATCGGGGGGCGGTGATCTCGCAAAGCGTCGACGTGATCGAGCGATTCGACCAGCGCGACGATCTTTGGCAGCAGATCGGCGCCGCGATCGAAGCCGATCCCAAGGATGCCGCGGCGCTAGCGCGGCGCGGCGAATTGCTCTTGGACGAAGGGAACTTCCGCAAAGCCACCGAAGACCTGCGGACGTCGTTCGATATCGCGCCGGACGCCCGCACCCGCGACCTGCTGGTCGATGCGCTGCTCGAGGGTTTGCGGGCCGACTTCCCCGCCTACCGTGACCAGTTGGCTGACATCGAAAAACTCATCGATCAGTCGGCGCAGCGGGGCGAGTTTCTGCGGTTGGTGGCCGTCGGCTGGCAAAAGGCAGGCAACGTGCCGGCAGCGTTTGACGCCTACATGAACATCGCCAGTTTGGGAGCAAATGCCAACGATCTGGAACGAGTGGACCACGTGCTGTCGGTCCGTCGCGATCGCTGGGTGCAGGCGCGGCTGAAGGAATTGCTCGAGGCCGCCTCGCCCGCCGATCGCGCCGCGATGGAGAAAACGATCGAGGAGCGACTGGCGACGGCCGTGCAAGCCGCCGGCCCGATCCCGCTGCGCACGTTCCTGACCTATTACGGAACGCTACCTATCGGAGACGTCGCCCGCGAAGCTTTGGTGGCGCGACTGGAGGAAGAAGGATCCTTCGCCGAAGCCGAGCAACTGCTGCGGCGGCTGGAGGCCTCGGGCGACCCGCGCCGGGCGGCCCGCGCCACGGCGCAGTACGCGGCCCTGTTGCAGTCGGCCAAGCGCTACGACGATGCGGCGATCTACTACCGGCGATTGGCCGATCGCTTCGCCGACGAGGAGTGCCTGGACGGCAAATCGGGACGGCAGATCGTCGAAGCGCTGCCGGAGAAATCCGATGTGAACAGGCTGCTGGCGATGACGAACCCCTGGCCCGTCGGGGTCGTCGAGCGCGAGGAAGGCAAGAGCCCGGTGGGCGTGGTAACGCGTCACTTCGCGTTGGATTTAAGCGGCCCGCTCGCTCCTTTTTATGACAATTCGACCCTCTGCGTGGATCAGCAGCAGCAATCGTTGGTCGGGTTCGATGGGGTCGGCCGTGAACGTTGGCGCGTGCCGCTTCGTGATACGACCTCGAACAATAACAACAACCACACGTTCTTCGGCAACGGCCAGATGAACCCGGCCCGGGTTAGCGGCCACGTCGTGCTCGTATCGATGGGTTACCAGGTTTTGGCGATCGACACCTTGGGCGGTCCCGGGACGGACGGCGCCCGCGTCTTGTGGCGGCACGACTTGATCGATCGCGCTCCGGCGGTCCCCTTTCAGCCGCAGCCGCACGTCATTCAAGTTCCGTGGGCGGTCCCGCGCCTGGTGGTAGCCGATCAATTGGGGCGCCCGCTGGGGAGCATCGGCCCGATCACGCCGGAGTTGGCCTGCTACCAGCGTATGCGTTCGGTGATTGCGGTACATCCGCTGACCGGTGAATCGCAATGGACGCGCAGCGACACCGAACCGGGCAGCGACATCTTCGGCGACGACGAAATGCTGTTCATCGTGGCGCCCAACAGCGAAGACGCCCTGGTCGTGCGTGCTCTGGACGGCTGCGAGTTGGGACGACGCAAAGTCGCCGCTTCGCCGCAGCGCATGCTGACCATGGGGCGGCGTGTGGTGAGCTGGGTCCTCGAGCGTGGCCACGTCACGCTGGAAGTCAAGGACGCGTGGGCGGAAAAGTCCATCTGGCAGCGCCAGTTCCATGCCAACGCCAAAGCCTGGGTCGTTCACGACGAGGCGGTGGGCGTGATGACGCCCGACGGCAAGTTCACACTCTTGAACCTGGCCGATGGCCAGGCGCTCGTCGACGAAAAACTCGATGCCGAACTGAACTTGAGCGAGATTTACGTGCTCCGCAGCCCCGACCAGTACATCCTGGCCACGAACCGGCCCATTCAGGTCCGCAACAACATCAATCGCCAGCCCGTCACCAGCAGCATCGGCAATCCTTTGATCACGGGGCACGTGCATTTCTTCGACCGCTCGTCGGGCAAGAAGATCGGCTCGCTGGAGGTCGATCGTCAGGGTTTGCTCCTTAGCCAACCCGCGTCGCTGCCCGTGCTGACCTTCGCCACGCACGTCTATGACCAGCGGAAAAACCGCTCACAAAACGTCGAGGCGGAATTGCTGTTCGTCGACAAGCGTACGGCCAAAATCGTCCACGAGGAAAAGCTGGCGCAGCCGGTTCAGCAGGGAATAGATATCTCGGGCGATCCAGAACTTCACGAAGTACTGGTCCGCGCCCATGGTGTCTCGCTGCGGTTGAAGTTCACCGGAAAGCCTCTGGCTGATGAAGCCGCGGCTCCCGCCAGCAACGATGACGCGAAGGAGTCCGACACCGCGCGCGCCGGCAAGGCCGTCATGCGCGGGTTCCAGAATTGGCTGCAGATCCTGGCTCCTCGACCACAATCGCCGGGGCCTCAACCGCAGGTGCCGAAGCCGGCGGCGCCCATGGGGGAGGCACCAAAATGAAGTCGTTACGATTGCTGCTTTGTGCCCTGGTGGGCGTTGTGCTCGGTGACGCGTCCTTACCTCCGCGCGCCGCGGCCGAACCAATCAACGATCCCAAGGTGCGCGCCGCCATTCATCGCGGCCTGGATTGGATCGCGAATTCCCAATCGCGGTTGGGCCACTGGTCGGCCAACGATGGTCGCTACTCGACGGCCATGACGGCCCTGGCGGGCATGGCTCTCTTGGCCGAGGGGTCGACCACCACGCAAGGCAAATACGCCCCCAACATTCGCCGCGCCGTCGATTACCTGGTTAGTCGGGCGCGCCCCAACGGGCTGATCGGCGAGCAGCGCGACGACCGCTATACCTACGGGCACGGCTACTCGATGCTCTTCCTCTCGCAGGTGCTGGGGGAGGAAGAGGATCTGGACCGCCGCGAAACATTGATCGAGGTCCTCACCAAAGCCGTGCAATTCACGGGTGAAGCCCAGACACAGGCCGGCGGTTGGGGCTACGTGAGCGCCAAGGACGGGCACGATTTCGACGAAGGGTCGACCACGATCACGCAAGTGCAGGGATTGCGCGGCTGCCGCAATGCCGGCATACCCGTGCCAAAAGAGATTATCGACAAGGCCATTAAATACATCCGGCAATGCACCCTGCCGGATGGAGGCGTGCAGTACAGTTCGAAGGGCGGTGGCGGCCGGCCGGCCATTACGGCGGCGGCCATCGCCTGTTTGTTCAATGCCGGAGATTACGACAGCGAGTACGTGCCCAAGCTGTTGGAGTACGCCAATCGGAACCTGGCGAACATCGGCAACGAGGGTTTTGGCCATTGGCATTACGCTCATTACTACTACGCCCAAGTGAAATACCGCGAAGGGGGCAAGATCTGGTCCGAGTATCGTGACAAGATTTTCGGCCGCATCGTTTCGGAAGCGAGCCCCAACGGCTCCTGGAACCAGGGCTACATCGGCACGATCTACACCACGGCCATCAACTTGACGATCCTGCAGCTGGAAGACGCCATGCTGCCTATTTATCAACGCTAGAAGCGCCGCACTTAGACACCGCAGCACCTTGAGGAATCGTGCATGACCGCCGACAGGACATCCATGAGCGACGCGTCCGCCATCCGGCAATTGGGACAGGCGCGCGAGAAGATTCTGCAGCAGCTTTCCGAAGTGATCGTCGGTCAGCATGAGGTGATCGAGGAGCTGTTGATCTCGCTTTTCAGTCGCGGCCACTGCCTGCTGGAGGGGGTGCCGGGGCTCGCCAAGACGTTGATGATCAGCACGCTCAGCCGCACGCTCAACCTGTCCTTCAGCCGCATTCAGTTCACGCCCGACTTGATGCCGGCCGACATCACGGGCACCGAAATCCTGGAAGAGAACCGCTCCACGGGGGCCCGCGAATTCCGTTTCCTACAAGGTCCGCTGTTCGGCAACGTGATTCTGGCCGACGAAATCAATCGCACGCCGCCGAAGACGCAAGCTGCGCTTTTGGAAGCGATGCAAGAACGACAGATCACGGCCGGGCGGGTGCGGCACCGGCTGCCTGATCCGTTTTTCGTGCTGGCCACGCAGAACCCGATCGAACAGGAAGGAACGTATCCTCTGCCCGAGGCGCAGCAGGATCGCTTCATGTTCAAGGTGTACGTGAAGTACCCGTCGTTCCAGGAAGAATTCGAGATTGCCCGCCGCACTACGAGCACCGTAACCGACCACGTGGTGCCGGTGCTGACGGCCGAAGAGATCATGGCCCTGCAGCGGTTGGTGCGCGAGGTTCCGGTTTCGGACCACGTGGTGCGCTACGCCCTGTCGCTGGTCCGACAGACGCGCGTCCGCGAGCTGGGTGCGCCCGACTTCGTGCAGGACCAGTTGAACTGGGGCGCGGGGCCGCGGGCCGTGCAATTCCTGGTGCTGGGGGCCAAGGCGCGGGCCCTGCTGCACGGCCGCACGCACGTCACGACCGACGACATCCAGGCCCTGGCCAAACCGGTGTTGCGGCACCGGTTGATCGTGAACTTCGCGGCCGAAAGCGAAGGGGTCACCACGGACCACGTCATCCAACAACTGCTCGAAGTGACACCAACGAAGGAAGACGAACTGACCAATGACGTCCGCTTCCAAAAGATTTTTGCATCCTGAGGCGATCGCCCGTATCGCGCACCTGGAAGTGCGCGCGCGGCACGTCGTCGAAGGCTTTCTCTCCGGCATCCACCGCAGCCCCTACTTCGGTCAGTCGATCGAGTTCGTGCAGCACCGCGAATATACGCGCGGCGACGATCCGCGGCACATCGACTGGAAAGTGTGGGCCAAGCAAGACCGCTACTACGTCAAGCAGTTCGAGGAAGAGACGAACCTGCGCTGCACGCTGCTGGTCGATGTATCGGCCAGTATGCGGTACGGCTCGCAGCCGCTGAACAAGTACGCCTATGGCTGCACCATCGCGGCCAGCCTGGCGTATTTGCTGTTGCGCCAGCAGGATTCGGTGGGCTGCGTGTCGTTCGACGCCGCGGCGCGCGTCACGGTGCCGCCGCGCAGCAAGCGCACGCATCTGCAATCCATCATTCAAGCCCTGGAGGTCAGCGAGCCCGAGGAAAAAACCGATCTGTTCCGCGTCCTGCGGCACATGGCCGAGCAGGATCCGCGCCGCGGCATGGTCGTTTTGATCTCGGACCTGCTGGTCGACCGCAGCGGACTGTTCAAGGGGCTGCGACTGCTCAAGCAGCGCGGACATGACGTCCTGGTCTTTCACGTCATGGACGACGACGAGCTGGATTTCGAGTTCAACGGGCCGATGCGCTTCGACGGGCTCGAAACCGCCGATCGCTTGACCTGCAATCCCCGGGCACTGCGCGAAGGATATTTGCAAGCCTTGCAGACGTATCTCGACGAAGTACGGCGCGGCTGCGCGCAGCACGTCGTCGACTACGCGCTGGTGCGCACCAGCCAGCCCTTGGACGTCGCCCTCACCACCTACTTGAACAATCGCCTGGGCATGCACCACCGCAACTGAAAGATCGAATTCCTCGAAATAGTTCCAACTGCGTGATCGGTTAAAGCGTTATGGCCTCGTTCGTTCATCCAGGGCTTCTGTGGGGTTTGGCGATCCTGGCCGTGCCAATATTGATCCACTTGATCAATCTGGTGCGGCACCGCCGAGTCCGTTGGGCGGCCATGGAGTTCCTGCTGGCCAGCCAGCGGAAGAACAGCACGTGGATCCGGCTGAAGGAAATGCTGCTCTTGGTCCTGCGCTTGGCCATTGTCGCCGGCATCGTGCTGGCGCTGGCGCAGCCGCTCTTGCAGAACCAATGGGGCCGCCTGTTTGGCGCCGTCAAAACGCATCATATCGTGTTGTTGGACGACAGCTTCTCGATGTCGGATCGTTGGGGAAACACCAACGCCTTCGAAGAAGGGCGGCGGTTGATCGGGCGATTGGCCGTTCAAGCTTCGCGGCAGTCGACGCCGCAGACCTTTACGCTGCTACGTTACAGCCAGGCCAAGCGCGACAGTGGCCAGCGCTTCGATCTGCTCCAAGAGCGCGTCAACACAAGCTTCGACCAGGAGCTCGATTCCCGCTTGCGGCGCATGGAACCCTCGCAAGAGGCGGTGGGCGCCGGTCCGGCGCTCGAGCGCGTGGAAGAGCTGCTGCCCGAGTTGACTGGTGACGACGTCGTCGTACACATCGTGTCGGATTTTCGTGCCCGCGACTGGCAAGATCCAGGCCCCGTGGCGGACAGCCTGGCCCGCATCAGCCAGGTGGCGGCGCAAACCTACCTGATCAATTGTGTCGACGCCGCGCGACCGAACCTGGCCATCACGGATGTCGCGCCGCTCGCGGGCACTCGCGCGGCGGGCGTGCCGGTGGCGATGGAAGTCACCGTACACAATTACAGCAGCGCGCCGGTCGAGAACCTGGCTGTGCTCTTGGCCGAGGATGGCCGCGAACGTCCGGCGATCACGATCGACCAGGTCGGCGCAGGCCAGAGCGAAACACGACGCTTCGAAGTGTTCTTTACCACCGCCGGAACCCATCAGGTCGAGGCGCAACTGGCCAGCGACGCGGTCTCGGCCGACAACGCGCGCTACTGTTTAGTCGATTTGCCCTTGGCGGTGCCGGTGCTGATCATCGACGGCGATCCCGACAATCGCAACGCCCATTTCCTCACCACCGTGTTTCAACCGGGCGGGTCGGCGCACACCGGCCTTCAGCCACAGGTCGAACGCCCTGATTTCCTGAACAAGCACGCGCTCGGGAAGTTTCAAGCGATCTACGTCACCGACGTCGACCGTCTTGATCCGCCGGCCGTGACGGCCTTGGAAAAGTATGTCGAGGCGGGCGGAGGGCTGATGTTCTTCGTCGGCCCGCGCACGCAAGCAAAGTTTTACAACGATCGCTTGTATCGCGACGGCGAGGGGGTATTTCCGCTGCCTTTGTTGCGCGATGCGCAACTGCTGGTCGATCGGCTGGAGAAAGCCGCCGATATCGAGCCGGCCGCCGACGGCGCCCTGAGCATCTTTTCGGGCGAACGAAACAGTTATCTGGCCGGCGTCACCGTCGAGCGATATTTTCTGGCCCCAAAAGGTTGGTCGCCGGCGCCCGACTCGGGCACAGAGGTAATCGCCCGGCTGCGCAACCACGATCCGCTGGCCGTCGAACACGAGTTCGGCAAGGGGCGATGCGTGGCGATGCTAACGACAGCAGCGCCGGTTTGGAACAACTGGGGGCGCAACCCGAGCTTCGTGGTGGCGCTGCTCGAGTTGCAATCGCACCTGGCGCAGGGGAGCGCGCCGCGGGAAACACGCCTGGTGGGTGCCCCCATCACGGTCGATCTCGACGCGTCGCGCTATCAGCCGCAAGTTCGCTTCCAGCCGCCAGGGGGCGATGTCGTACCAGTCACGGTCGATGCCGTGAACACGGCCCAAGGCTTATCGGCCTCGCTTTCTCCGACCACCGTAAGCGGCATCTATGAGGCGCAGCTGTCGACCGCCGAAGGGCAGCCCGAGCTGCGTCAGTATGCCGTGAACGTCGAGGCCGACGAAGGCGACCTGGCCCTTATGCATCGCGATCAACTCGCGGCGCGCTTGCCGGACGTCCACTACGAGTATCGTGCGGCGAGCGACGTGCAGGTCACGGCACAACAGTTGGCCGGCTCGAATCTGAGCGATTGGATTCTATACCTCTTGATCGGTATTCTCATCGGCGAGCAGTTGTTGGCCTACTCGGCGAGCTACCATCCCCTGGCCCGGAAGGAGGTGCGCTCATGACGAGCTTCCTTCTGCTGGCTGCCGGAAATTTGCGCACGACGTTTGAGTGGGGGCGCATCGACAGCGGCGTCGATTGGCTGCTGCCCGTGGCAGCGATGATCGGCCTTGTCGCGTTTACGGTTTACATGTACCGGCGCGACAGCGTGGATCTACAGCGGCCGGTCGCCGTTTTGCTCACCGCGCTACGGCTGACGGCGCTCGGCGTGCTGGCTCTGGTTTACTTGCAGCCGCAATGGCGCAACGAACGCGAGATGGTGACGAACTCGCGCGCTGTCGTCATGGTCGATACCAGTCTGAGCATGGGGCTGCACGACGCTGACGCTTCCCCCATTCCGGCCGAGCCCAGCCGTGCCCAGCAAATTCAAGCGGCGTTGGCCGGCTCCTCCTTTTTGCGTGACCTGCGGCGCACCCACGACGTGGTGCTCGTCCGTTTTGATCAAGACTGCGCGCGGGTCGCGACGTTGAACAAAGTTACTGCCGACGCCGCAGCCACGGGCGCGGCGACTGACGACGACGCGCTGGAACACTTGAAGTGGGACGAGCTGTTCGCACCGCACGGAGCGGAAACGCGCTTGGGCGAGGCCCTGGCCCAGGTCCTGAACGAGGAACGCAGTGAGCCGGTCGCGGGCATCATCGTATTCACCGATGGACAGCAGAACGCCGGCGTCGAACCGGCCGCCGTGCTCGCGAGTGCCCGCGAAGCGGGCTTCCCCATTTACCCGATCGGGGTCGGCTCGAACCGGCAGAACGTGAACGTCCGTGTTAGCGATTTCGTCGCTCCTGCCCGCGCTTATCCCGGTGATAAATACACGGCCACCGGCTACCTGCAAGCGCAAGGGCTGGCCGGGCAAACCGTGACGGTCGAACTGCTCGCAAGCGACGCCGCCCCCGGCGCACGCGACGCAGGTGCCAAGGCCGGCACCGTGGTCGCCACGCGACAAGTCGTCTTGGGCGGAGACGGCGAAGTGGTGCCGGTCGCTTTTGAAATGGTGCCCGATGCCGTCGGGCGCAAGACGCTCTCGCTGCGCGTTGTCCCGCCGCGCCAGGACAGCTACGCCGGCGACGATCTGCAAGAAGTCGATATCGAAATCGTGGATCGCAAGACCAAAGTGCTGCTGTTCGCCGGCGGGCCAACGCGCGAATATCAGTTTCTGCGCAACCAGCTGCGCCGCGACAAGGACATGATCGTCGACGTGCTGCTGCAGACCGGCGAAGAGGGAATGTCGCAAGACGCCAACGAAATCCTCGACGCATTTCCAAGCACGCGCGAGGAGCTGTTCGAGTACGACTGCATCGTGGCGTTCGACCCCGATTGGCGCGTATTGTCCACGGCACAGATCGAAGCCGTCGAGCGCTGGATCAGCGAGCAGGCGGGAGGCTTGATCGCCATCGCCGGCCCGATCTATAGCGACGCGCTGGCGCAGGATAATCGTCTGGCCAAGATTCGTTCGCTCTATCCGGTCGAGTTCAATCGCCGGTTGTCGCTCTTGGACGACGGGCGCTACGGTTCGAAAGAGCCGTGGCCGCTGGAGTTCACCCGCGATGGCAGCGACGCCGATTTCTTGTGGATCGAGGAGTCGGGCCCGACGAGTGCCCAGGCCTGGAGCGAATTCAAGGGCGTGTACGGCTATTTCGGGGTCAAAGGGCCGAAGCCGGCGGCGACCGTTTTTGCGCGCTTTTCCGACCCGCGCGCCCGCGAGGGGGACCAGCAGCCGGTTTACCTGGCCAGCCAGTTCTTTGGCGCAGGACGCGTCTTCTATTTGGGCAGCGGCGAGATGTGGCGCCTGCGGGCCCAGAGCGAAGCGCAATTCGAGCGTTTCTACACCAAGCTGATTCGTTTCGTCTCGCAGGGACGCTTGCTCCGCGGGTCGAATCACGGGGTCTTGCTGGTCGAGCGCGATCGTTACCTGTTGGGCAATACCGTGGCCGTCCGCGCGCAGCTCAACGGCGCGCAGCTGGAACCGCTCGTGGCGCCGCAGGTCACGCTGCAGGTCTATCTGCCGGATACTACCGAGCAGAACGTGACGCTCGTGGCCGATCCGAGCCGGCCAGGCAACTTCGCGGGCCAGTTCACCGTGCGCAAAGAAGGGGTCTACCGTCTCGAGCTACCCGTGCCCGAGGTGGCCGACGAGCGACTGTCGCGGCGGATTCAGGTCAAGGTACCCGACCTGGAACGAGAGAAGCCACAGCGCAACGATGCACTACTTACCGAAATCGCGACAAAGACCGGCGGCAGCTATTACATGGGGATCGATGCGGCGCTGGGAAGTGTCGCGGAACCGGGCGCGCTCGTCAAACAACTGCGCGACCAGAGCCGCGTGACGATCGTTTTGGATACGCCGGCCCGCCTGTGGGACAACGGCTGGGTGCTGGGAATCGTGTGCGGTTTGTTCTGCACGGAATGGTTCATTCGCCGGCTGGTGAAGTTGGCATAACGCAAATTGCAGAGACTCAGAAACCTCATCCTGAAAACTCCGCTCGCGATCGAGATCTTTCAAGTCGATGGCCACGATCACGGAACGACCACAACTGGAATCGCACGTCACCGCACTTTTTGAGCGGCTGCGTGCGAGAATCCGCCGCTACGTCGCCCTGGAAGGGGTGGGATTGTGCGTCGTCGCGCTGTGCTTGGCGTTCTGGTCGTGCCTGGCCTTGGACTGGGTGTTCGAGCCCGTCGCCTGGGTTCGCCGTGGGCTGCTGATTGCGGGCGCCGTCGCGACGGGCGCGGTGTTCTATCAACTGGTCGTGCGGCGGCTGGCCGTGCCGCTACCCGATTCGCGATTGGCGCTACTACTCGAACGGCGCTTCCGCTCGTTCGACGACAGCCTGCTGACCTCGGTCGACATGACGCAATCGGATCGGGAGTTGGGCGACCTCGCGCGCGAGATGCTCGACAGCACGCTCGGCGAGGCCGGCCGGCAGGCACAGCACGTGAAACTCGACGACGTCTTCCGGCGCGAGCCATTGCGGCGGGCCATCGGCAGCGCGGGATTATCCGCCGCTACGCTTGTCGTCGCCCTGCTGACCGTGCCTGGCACACTGCTGTTCGGCGTCGAACGATTGACCGGCATGACCAATGATCCCTGGCCACGGCGCGTGCGGCTCGTGGTGCCCGGTTTTGAGGATGGCGTGAAGGTCGTGGCTCGCGGCGACGACGTCGACGTGCTGGTGCAGGCCGATTTGTCGATGCCTTCGGTGCCGGAGGTCGTGCAGATTCGTTATGTGACGGACGAGGGAGTGCGCGGTCGCGAGACCATGACCCGCACCGGGAACGCCGTGGCCAATCAGGACGCGTTCCAGGATTTTCGTCACACGTTTAACAACGTGCTCTCTTCGTTGACTTTCGAAGTGGCCGGCGGTGACGCGCGCGTGCGCGACCTGGCGATCCACGTCGTCGACAGCCCGACGATCGCTGAAGCCACGCTGGTCTGCGAATACCCCGGCTACATGAACCGCAGCCCCCGCGAGCTGCGCGTGACTGGCGCGATGCAGGTGCCGCTGGGGACGAAGGTGACCGTACGGGCCCGGGCGAGCAAGGACCTGCGCCGCGCCGAGATCAGCTACCCGATCGACGCATCGACGAATCACACCGAGTCGATCGATCTGCCGCAGCAAGGAAATGACCTGCGGACGATTCAATTCCAACTGCCCGATCTGGCGGCCGACACGACGCTGAACTTCACGCTGTTCGATACCGATGGCATTCACAATCGGCGACCGTTTGTCGTGTCGCTGTCGGCCGTCGCGGACGAGCCGCCGCAATTGTCGTTGCAATTGCAAGGGATCGGCTCGGCGATCACGCCGCTGGCCAGGCTCCCCTTGGTGGGCCAGATGGTCGACGATTACGGAGTGGCGTCAGCAGCGTTCCAGCTCACCGTAGATGACAAGGAGACCGTACGGGCGCCGCTGGCCGACGCGCCCGCGGGCCGTAGCGAGATCGAAGTCGACGAGGCGTTCGAGGTTCGTGATCTTGGCCTGAAGGCCGGGCAAAAGGTCCTCTTCGGCGCCGAGGCGCAGGATGCCTATCACCTGGCCGACGGCGACCAGCCACACACGGCCACGAGCGAACGCTTTCAGCTCGACGTGGTCACGCCCGAGACGTTGCGCACCATGCTCGAATCGCGCGAGCTCAACCTGCGGCAGCGGTTCGAGACGATCATCTCGGAAATGAGCGAAACGCGCGACTCGCTGGCCCAACCGCCGGAGTCCGGCGGGCAGCCAGCGGATGAAGACAAAAGCGATGCCGAATCGCCTGCCGACCAGGCGGCCACGGACCAACCGCCAAGCGCCGAGCACGCGGCTCAGCGGCATCCGAAACTCGATTTGCGCGTCGAGCGAGCCAAGCAAAATTGCGAGAAAAACGGGCAGGAAACGCTGGGCGTGGCAACTGGATTTGACGAGATCCTTGAAGAATTGGTTAATAACCGCGTAGACACCGAAGAATTGCGGGTACGCTTAAGAAATAGGATCGCCGAGCCATTGCGCGGGATCGGCGAGCAGATGTTCCCCGAGTGCGACCGCCGGTTGCAGGCCTTGTTGACGGCGCCAGGCGACGCGACGGCCAGAACCGCGGCGATCGAACAGGCCGACGCGATCCTGGTGGCGATGGAACAAATCCGCGATCAAATGCTGGAGCTGGAGAGTTTTAACGAAGCGGTCGACATGCTGCGTTCGATCATCGGCTCGGAAAAGGCGTTGCAAGAACAGGTGCGCGAGCGTCAAAAGCGCAAGGTGCGCGACCTGCTGGAGGATTCGGAATGAGCTGTAGCTCAAGCGCGCGACGAACGGGTAGCCCCCTGCCCTGCCTGGCGGCAATGCTTGTCGCGGTGGTTGGATGGAGCGTTATGGCGCGTGCCGACGAGCCCACCCCGCACGACGAGCAACAGCAGCAACCGGCCCCCGGCTCGGCCGCGGAGCTCGCCCGCGAACAACAGCAACTTGCCGAGAAATACAAGCGCTTCGAAGAAGTGCTCTTGCGCATGGCCGAGCTGACGGCTCCCACCGACCCGAAGCGGGCGGCACTTCTGCGCAAAGCCGTGGCCGAGAGCAAGCACCAACTCATCGGCATGCAGCTCGACAAATTGGCGGAATTGCTGGGCCAGGATCGACTCTCGGTCGCGCTCAACAGCCAGAACGACGTCAACAAGGACCTGGCCGAGCTCTTGGATTTGCTGCTGACCGAGGAACGCGACAAGAGTCTGAAAGACGAGCGTGCCCGGCTGAAAGAGCAAATCCGCAAAGTCGGCGAGCTGATCAACAAAGAGCGGCAACTGCAAGGTCAAACCGCCGGCGGCGGCGAAATGCGCGAGCTGGCCCAGGGACAGGGGAAAGTCGCGGAAGACGCGCGCAAACTGGCCGAGGAAATGAAACCGGCCGGTGAGAAAGAATCCAAGAACGGCAACGGCGAAAAGGGCAAAGACGACGCGCAACAGGGAGACAACGAAAAACAAGATGCAGCCGACGGAAAACAAGGCCAGGGCGGCGACAAGTCCGACGACAAGAATCCAGGAGACAAATCCTCGGGCGATAGGGGCTCCGATCAATCCGGCAAATCGGGCGCGAAGAAGCCGTCTGACGACAATCAAAAGCCCGGTGACGAGAAGGGCAAGAAGCAGGACGCCGAGTCCGACGGCGAAAAGACCGACGACGAGAACGAAAAATCGCCGCAAGACGACAAAACGCCCGCGGAGTCGGGCCAAGGTCAACAAAGCAAAGGCGACAAAAAGAGCGACAAGAAACAGGGACAGCAGAAACCCAACGAAGGTCAGCCCGGGCAACAAGGCGAGTCGCAAGACGGGCAGCAGCAGGATCAGGAGTCGCAGAAGCAGGACTCGTCCGCCTCGGCCCGCAAACGTGTCCAGGCAGCCCAGGAAAAAATGGAAGCGGCCCGACAAAAGCTGGAAAAAGCCCAGCGTGAAGGGGCCACCGAAGAGCAAGAAGCCGCGATTCGCGAGCTGGAGCAAGCCAAGGCCGAGCTGGAAGAGATCCTCCGTCAGCTCCGCGAAGAAGAACTGGAACGGATGCTGGCCATGCTCGAAGGGCGCTTCCGTAAAATGCTGCAGGCCCAGGTCGAGGTTTACGAAGGAACCAAGCGCGTCGACCAGACGCCGCCAGCGGAACGCGATCGCGACGACGAAATCGAGGCCGGTCGCTTGAGCCGTAAGGAATCGCAAATCGTGCTCGAAGCCGAAGGCGCCCTGGCCATCTTGCGTGAGGACGGTTCGGCCGTGGCCTTCCCCGAGGCAGTCGAGCAGATGCGCGAAGACATGGAGCTGATCGTCGGGCGACTCGCCAAGGGAGACGTCGGCGACCTCACCCAGGGCATCGAGGAAGACGTGATCGCGGCGCTGGAGGAGACGATCGAATCGCTGCAAAAGGCCCAGCAGGACATGGAAAAGCAGAAGCAGCAACAGGCGCAGGAGGGTGAGCCGCAGGAGCCGCCGCTGATCGACGGCCTGGCCGAGTTGAAAATGATCCGTTCGCTGCAAATGCGCATCAACCTGCGCACCAAGCGGCTGTCGCGGTTGGTCGAAGGCGAGGTTGGCCAGGCCGACAAGCCCGAGTTGCTCGAACAACTCGAGCGCCTCGCCGAGCGCGAAGAAAGCGTGTTCCGCGTCACGCGCGACATCGTTACAGGGAAGAACAAATGAAGCGACGTGCAATATTGACACTGCTGCTGCTTGTGGTTGCGCGCGGTGCTGCACGCGCCGACTCGCACCCCGACGCGCTTGGCCAGATTCCCGTGATCAAGGCCGCGACCAACGACGAGGTGCAGAAGCGCGCGCTGGCCTACCTGACCGAGCGCCAGGCGGCGCCGGAGGTCAACACGGCGGCCGCGGCGATTTGGGCCGGCGACACGAGCGCCGCGACGGCGCTCGATCGGCTCGTGGCCACGATCGCCCTGGTTGAACCGCGGGCCAAGGCGCTTTTGGAACTCTGCGCTCATCAGCGCGAAGCGCGGGCCCTGGCCGCCCAGGATTGGCTCACGGCCGACGACACGCCCGCCTGGGTGCGCAACAATCTCCGCTTGTATTACGGGCGCTGGTTGTCGCAGCAACGACTCTACGACGAATCGCTCGAGCAACTGGCCGGACTCGAACCAACGGACGTCGTCGATCCCGCCGCACTCTTGTTCTATCAGAGCGTGGCGCATCATCGTCTGCTGAACAAAACTGATGGGCTGCGTACGATCGACCGGCTTTTGAGTCAGGTTGTCGAAGGGCCCTCGCGCTATGTGACCGTGGCTGGGTTGATGCGCGAAGACCTCAAGGGGCTCGAAGATGATTCGCTCGATCACATCGCGCGGCGCATGGACGACATTCGTCGGCGGCTGGATTTGGGCCGAGCGGGCGAAAAAGTGCGCAAAGAAGAAGACGGCGTCATCGCCTCGCTCGACAAACTCATCGAAGAGATGGAAAAACAGCAGCAGCAACAACAGCAAAAGAACGCCGGCGGCGGCACCGCTCCCCCGTCCCAGCCCATGCCCGACAGCCGCATCGCCGCGGCCAAGGGACCTGGCGAAGTCGATCGCAAGAAGCTCGGCAACACGGCCGGGTGGGGCGACCTGCCGGCCAAGGAACGTGAAGAGGCCCTACAGCAGATCGGCAAGGATTTTCCCTCGCATTATCGAGATGTTATCGAGCAATACTTCAAGAAGCTGGCCACCGAAAAGGAACCGTCTGGTAAGTAGCATTGGGCCCTGACGTGAAACATCGACCGGACCGATAGTCCGCCAAAAAGTCGAAGGAATATTCGCGCGTGGATTTTTTGATCGTAACAGTGTTGTTGATGGCATCGCCCGGCGTCCAAGTGCAGACGCTGGCCGGCGGCTCGATCGAGGGGCGCATCACCGCGCTCATGGACGAGTCATTGACCGTTACGACCGACGCGGGCGAACAATCGCTGGCCCTCAAGAACGTGCAGTCGATCACTGTCGCGGCGCCCACTTCCGCACTCCCCGTCCCCGCGATACGGATCAAATTGGTCGACGAATCGCTGATCGTCGGCACTTCGTTCACCGTCAGCGGCGCCGAGGCTCACGTCATTCAAGCAGGCGGCACGGAGTTGCTGGTGCCGACGCGGCTGATCGAAAGCGTGCGGCTTCGCGAGCCGACAGGTCCCGCCGCGGCTCAATGGGATGAAATCGCGGCCGCCGAGCGCAGCGGCGATTTGCTCGTGACGCGCAAGAACGACGCTCTCGACTTTTTTACGGGCGTAATCCACGACGTAACGCATGAGGCCGTGAATTTCGAGCTCGACGGCGAGGCCTTAAAGGTCAAGCGGGCCAAGGTCGAGGGACTGCTCTATCACGAGGCGGGCGACGCGCAACTGGCGCCGTCGCGCGGCGTCGTCAGCGACGCTGCCGGCTCGCAATTCCACGTCGCGCGGCTGAAAGTCGAAGGGGACCAGCTGCAAGTGCGGACGGCGGCTGGCCTGGAAGTCGCCTTCGCGCTGGATCGGCTTGCTCGCATCGATTTCGCCCAGGGCAACCTGCAATACCTGGGCGAGCTCAAACCTGAGTCGGCCGTTTGGACCCCCTACTTCGGCGATCCCAATTCCTCGCCCGCCACACGCGCCTTTTTCCAGCCGCACTTCGATCGGTCGATGGATGGCGGCCCCCTGCAACTGGGCGGCAAAGAATTCACCAAGGGTATCGCCGCGCACAGCCGCACCGAACTGGTCTATCGCTTGCCTGACAAGTTCCGCTCGTTTCAGGCACTTGTGGGCATCGACGATCGGTTGCGGCCCGGCGGTAACGTGCGTCTGACAATACTTGGCGACGATCGCACGCTCTTCGAGGACACTATTACGGGCAAGGACGAGCCACGTTCGCTGGACGTCGACATCACCGGGGTAAACCGCTTGAAGCTTCTGGTCGATTTCGGCGAAATGACCGACGTGGGGGACGCGCTCGATTTCTGCGAAGCTAGGATTTTGAAATGAGATTTGCGTGCGCTGTAACTCTGCTGCTGATGACTTTCCCTGCGCTCGCGCGCGCCGATGTCGATGAGGGCGTGCTGCGCGCCGAGGCCGAGCGGGTGGCCGTGGTCGCCAAGGCACAAACGGCCGCCGTGGCCATTTTCGCCGCTGACGGCCAAGGGGGCGGTTCGGGTGTTGTTATCTCGCACGACGGCTACGCGCTGTCGAATTTCCATGTCACCAAGGGGTCGGGCGACGCCATGAAATGCGGCATGGCCGACGGCCGCCTGTACGACGCCGTGATCGTCGGCATCGATCCCGTGGGGGACGTGGCGCTCGTCAAGCTGCTCGGCCGCGATGATTTCCCCCACGCCGAGTTGGGCGATAGCGACCAGGTTCAAGTCGGCGATTGGGCCTTTGCGATCGGCAATCCCTTCCTGTTGGCCAATGACTTCACCCCGTCGGTCAGCTACGGCATCATCTCCGGCGTGCATCGTTATCAATATCCGGCGGGCACGCTATTGGAATACACCGACTGCCTGCAGACCGACGCGTCGATCAATCCTGGCAACTCGGGCGGTCCCTTGTTCGACAGCCGTGGACAACTGATCGGCATCAACGGCCGCGGCAGCTTCGAGAAGCGCGGCCGCGTGAACGTCGGCGTCGGTTACGCGATCTCGATCAACCAGATCAAGAACTTTCTCGGCCATCTGAAGGCCGGGCGCATCGTCGATCACGCCACGCTCGGCGCCCGCGTCTCGACGCGGCCCGATGGCACCGTGGCGGTCGCCGATATTTTGGAAGACTCCGACGCCTTTCGCCGTGGCCTACGTTACGGAGACGAGGTCGCCCGTTTCGGCGGCCGCGCGATTCGCACCGTCAACGCGTTCAAGAACGTACTGGGCATCTTCCCCAAGGACTGGCGCGTGCCGCTGACGTATCGTCGCGAGGGAAAGACCTACGATGTGGCGGTCCGCCTGGAAGGTTTGCACAGCCCCGAGGAATTGATCTCGAAGGTGCAGGGGCGCGTGCCTTCACCGGAAAAGCCGACACCCGACCAACCAAAAGGTCGGCCGATTCCCAAGCCCGGCGAGCAACCGCCCGACGATGGGCCGGATGATCAACCGCGGCGGCCGCAGCGGGGCCACGCGCGCACGCCTCCCATGCCTGACGAAGTCAAGGCGTTGTTCGAGGCGCGACGCGGTTTTGCCAATTTCTACTTCAATAAGGTCGAACGCGCGCGGACCTGGAGCCGGGCCGTGGCTCGCGGTGATTTCCACGAGCAACTGGGCGAATGGACGCTGACCGGCGAGCTGGCCGGCGGTGGCGAAGCGCAGTTCGTCCTGTCTGAGAACCTGGTGGCTTGCACCATGCCGGGCGGCCATCTGGCTGTGCCCGTCGCCAACGACCTGGCGAACATCACCGACCCGCCGCGCAGTGGCGGCATGTTGGCCGCGCTGCATTTATGGCGCCGCCTGTTGGTGCTTGGGCCCGATCGTTTCGGCGATGTTCAATACCTGGGCACCGTCCCCTTGGTGACGAGCCAGGACCTGGTCGATCGCCGCGCGATCATGCTGTTGGGGCGCACCCGGGAAGCCGCCGCGACCGGCGTTCCGGCGCTGTGCGACTGCCTGGTCGGAACGTACGGTGGCGTCGAATGCCGGTTCATTTTCGATCCGAAGAGCGGCAACCTGGCCGCGCTCGAGATGTTCCGCGCGCCGGACGACGATCCGTGCGAACTGTACTTCACCGACTATGCCGAGATCGAGGGGCGCGTCTTCCCGCGGCAGATCGAATGCCGCTACGGCGACGAGACGTACGCCAGCGTCAAATTGCTCACCGTCAAGTTAAACAAACTGGGAGACCGCTAAGCGTGGGCCAGGTTCGTCCCATCTGTCGTTTGCTGCCGGCGCTTTGGCTGCTGGCCATCTGTTGCTGCGCGATTGTGATGGCGCGCGCTGAAGAGCCGCGCGCCGCGGGCCTGATCGAAACGATTCGTACGATCGAGCCGAAGATCGCCAAAATCTACGGCGCCGGCGGCTTCCAGGGGCTCGAGGCCTATCAAAGCGGCATCCTCATCTCCGCCGAAGGGCACATTCTGACCGTGTGGAGCTATGTGCTCGACACCGACGAGATCCAGGCCACGCTCTCCGATGGCCGGCGGTTCAAGGCTGCGGTCCTCGGCGCCGATCCGCGTCTGGAACTGGCCGTGCTGAAGATCGAAGCCGCCGGGCTACCGCATTTCGAGCTGGCGGCCGCCGCCGCGGCCGAGCCGGGCACGCGCGTGCTGGCCTTCAGCAATCTGTTCGGCATCGCCACGGGCGACGAACAAGCGAGCGTCCTGCACGGCATCGTGGCCGGCAAACCACGACTGGAAGCGCGCCGCGGCGTTTTCGAGACGACCTACAAGGGGCCCGTTTACGTCGTCGATGCGATGGCGAACAACCCCGGCGCCGCCGGGGGCGCCTTGACCGATTACGACGGGCGGCTGTTGGGCATGCTCGGCAAGGAGCTGCGCAATTCGCTCTCGAACACCTGGCTTAACTACGCCATTCCGATCGATCAAATGACCGCAACGATCGACGAAATTCGCTCGGGTAAATTCGTGCGCAAGCCGGCCGACGAGCCCAATCAAAAACCGCAAAAGGCGGTTACGCTCGACCTGTTGGGCCTGATCATGGTACCCGACGTTCTGGAGCGCACGCCCCCCTTTATCGACGCGGTACGGTCGGGCTCGCCCGCCGCCGCCGCGGGCTTGCGCCCGGATGACCTGGTGCTGTTCGTCAACGATCGGCTGGTGCAGTCGTGCAAGGCGCTCGGCAACGAGCTCTCGTTCGTCGACCGCATCGACACCGTCAAGCTGACGATCATTCGCGATCAAGAGCTGGTCGAAGTGAAATTAACCGCCCCGAGCGAGCCCTGAATCGGGCCAGCCATGAGACGACACACGCTATTGTCGATGCCAATCCTCGTGCGCACGCTCGCTAGCGCCTGCGCGCTCGCTATCGGCTGGGCGGCGCCGCTACGGGCCGACGAGCAACTTTCGCAGTTGGAGCAGGCAGCCATCCAGGCCGCCGCGGCGCGCGTCGCTCCGTCGGTCGTCAGGATCGAAACCGTGGGGGGACTGGAGCGAATCGGCAATCTGCTGCTCAATACCGGTCCGACGACGGGCCTGGTGGTCTCGCCGGAGGGGCACATCATTTCGAGCGCCTTTAACTTCATCGCGCGCCCCAGCTCGATCCTGGTGACTCTGCCCGATGGTACGCGCACGCCGGCAAAGCTCGTGGCGAACGATCGACAGCGAATGCTGGTGCTCTTGAAAATCGACGTCGAGGAAAAGCTGCCTGTTGCCGAGGCGGTGCCCGAAGGCGAGATGCGGGTGGGCCAATGGGCCATCGCGCTGGGGCGCACGCTGGACACGGCGCAGCCGAACCTTTCGGTCGGGATCGTCAGCGGTTTGAACCGCATCTGGGGCACCGCGCTGCAGACGGATGCGAAAATTTCTCCCAGTAACTACGGCGGACCGCTCGTCGACATTCGCGGCCGGGTGTTCGGGGTGCTCGCCCCCCTCTCGCCCGAGAGCCACGAAGATGTTGCTGGCGTGGAATGGTACGACTCGGGCATCGGGTTCGCCGTTCCGCTGGCTCATATCTACAAGGTTCTGCCGCGGCTCAGCGAAGGGCACGATCTGAAGCCGGGTATCCTGGGCGTGAGCTTGAACGGCCGCGACATTTACACCAAACCGGCCACGATCGTCGCCTGTCGCCCGAACTCCCCCGCCTATAAGGCGGGCTTGAAGCCGGGAGACAAAATCATCGAGATCGACGGTCGCCCCGTAGAACGCCAGGCGCAACTGCGCGAGCGCATGAATCGCCATTATGCGGGCGATTCGCTGAAGGTCGTCGTATTGCGCGGCGAAGAACGGGTGGAGCGCGACATCACGCTGGTCGACACGCTCGAGCCCTATGGCCGGCCCTTCCTGGGTCTTTTGCCGCTGCGCGACGCGCCGGTGTCCGCCGGCGGCGTGCCGATCCGGTATGTCTATCCCGACAGCCCGGCTGCGAAAGCGGGCCTGCAGGCGGGGGACGTGCTCGTTTCCCTCGACGATCATCCCACGGCGACGCGCGAGGCGCTGGTTGAGCATACGGCCGCTCTTGAAATCGGCACGGTCGCGAAGATCGTCGCGCGGCGCGGGGCCGAGACGCTGTCGCTCGATGTGACGCCGGTGGCCGAGCCGACGACGATTCCGGCGACGCTTCCGCCGGCGCGCGAGGCGGACGGACCGGCTGCCGAGGCCGGCGAGGGACGACCGCAGGTCGGTTCCTTTGCGGTGAAGCTCGCCGAGCACAAGAACGAATGCTCGGCCTATGTGCCCGAAAGCTACGACGCGCACACTTCGTACGGCCTCGTAGTCTGGCTGCACCCGCCCGGAGGCACGAAGTACGAAGACCTTTTGGGCCGCTGGCGCGAGGCGTGCGATGCGCAGAAGCTGATCCTGCTGGCGCCGCGCGCGGCTGATCCGGCCCGCTGGATGCCGCCCGAAGTCGAATTTATCGCCAAGGCCATTGCCCAGATTCGCGAGCAGTACAACATCGACCCGCAACGCATCGTCGTTCACGGCCAGCAGGCGGGCGGATCACTGGCCTACATGGTGGCGCTATTGCATCGCAACGTGGTGCGCGGCGTGGCGGCGATCGACGCTCCCTTCATGGGGCGCAGCCCCGATAATGATCCGACCATGCGGCTGACCATTCTCACCACGACGGCGAAGAAGGCCAATTTCGCCGAACAGATCGCGGCCGGCATCGAGCAATTCCGCAAGCTGAAGTACACCGTGACGGTCGTCGACCAGGGCGAAACAGCCCGCAATCTGGATGCGAACGAATTCGCCGAGCTGGTGCGGTGGATTGATTCGCTGGACAAGTTCTGAGGCGGGAATGCATCGCCCCACGGTCGGCATTCTTGCCTTGCTACTGCTCGCGGTCGGTGGCGTCGCGGTCTTGACGCCCGCCGGCCAACTGGCGCGGCCGGAGCTGGGCGCGGCGTGCCTGCGCATCGGCTTGATCTTGGGCGTGCTCTGGTTGGCTTTGCCGGATATAGCTCGCCCGGTGAACCGCTGGATTGCGCTGGGAGTGATCGCCGCCGTGATCCTGATCGCCCGGCAGCCAAAACTGGCCATTCTGGCCGCGGTGTTCCTGGTGGCGATCGCGATCTTACGGCCGCGGGTTAAGTCGTACGTCGCGCGAGGTAAATGACGCGGCAGTGAACAAACCAGAGGTATCACTGGTGGCTTGCCCGGCTTGCGCATCAGTGTCGAACAGCGACTCGCCACGGGGTGGACGAGCCACCAGTGGCACGCGATGGCAGAGAACAAGGCGCACGGCAGGAAGTCCGTCTACGCCCCGGCGGCGTCGAGATAAGGATCCTGGCCCAAGTGCTCGTGCATCTTGCGCCGTTCCTTTTCGTAGTACATGAGCACGCGGCGATCGCGAAAGTGCCTGCGCTCGATGCGCCGCTGGGCCTTGGGGAACAGCGACGCGTAGCTGTCCAGGCCCGTCGCCTGTTTCTCACCGAGTTCTTTCAACTGCTTCGAGCGTTTGGGGCCCAGGCCGGCGAGCAGAATATCGTCGTCCAGCCCCAGGTACTGCCGCCAGGTGCCGGGATCACCTTGCCGTCCGCAGCGGCCCAGCAATTGGCGGTCGATGCGGGCCGAATCGTGCATTTCGGTGCAGATGACGTGCAGGCCGCCAAGCTCCGCGACGCCGGGACCGAGCTTGATGTCCGTGCCGCGGCCAGCCATGTTCGTCGATACGGTCACTTTGCCAAGTTCGCCCGCGTGGGAAATTATCTCGGCCTCTTCGGCGATCTTGTTGGCGTTCAAGATGGCGTGCGGAATGCCGACAACCTTGAGCATCTGCGACAAGATCTCGGATTTATCGATCGAGCGCGTGCCGATCAGGATCGGCCTTCCCGTGGCGTGTACCTGCATGACTTCTTCGACGATCGCCTGCCATTTGGCGTCGGCGGTGCCGAACGTGGCGACGGGCAGCTTCTCGCGGATGGCTGGCCGATTCGTGGGAATCGGCACCACGCGCAGCTTGTAGATCCGGCTCAGCTCGCGCGCGGAGCTGCTGCCGGTGCCCGTCATGCCGGCCATGCGCGGATAACGGAGAAAGAAGTCTTGCACCGTGATGCGGGCCGCCTGGCCCGTGGCCACGGTAACTTCGACTTTCTCCTTCGCTTCGACGGCCTGGTGAATGCCGGCGCGCCATTTGCGCCCTTCGGCCAGTCGTCCCGTGAATTCGTCGACAATAACGATTTCGCCTTTGTGCACGACGTAATGGCGGTCGCGCGTGTAGACGCGGTCGACCTTGATGGCCCGCTCGATGAATTCGTACATCGTGAACAGGCCGACCGAGTCGAGCGCGGCTGGCTTGGGGATGGTGCGAACGAGTTGCCGGCCGGCCGCGTTCAATTCCACGGATTGCTTGTCGTGATCGAACTCGTAGTGCTCATCTTCCTTGAATTGTGCGACGGCGTCGGCGCTCCAGCGATGGCACTCGGCGGCGATCAATTCTTCTTCGGTCGGCAGGGCGCTAATAATCAGCGGGGTGCGTGCCTCGTCGATCAGGATGCTGTCCGCCTCGTCGACCAGCACGAAATGCGACGCCCGCTGCACCGGCTCGTCACCGCCGGCGGCATAATGCCCCAGCATGCCGCCGACCACGTCGGTCATGCCCTCGGCCACGCGGCGCAGAAGCAATCGATCGCGCAAAAAGTCGAAACCAAACTCCTTGCTCGTGCCGTACGTGACGTCGCAGGCATAGGCCTCGCGTCGGGCCGGAGTTTGCATCGGCGTTTCGATGACCCCCACCGAAATGCCCAGTGCCTGGTACAAGGGGCGCATCCAGTCGGCGTCGCGGCGAGCCAGGTAATCGTTGACCGTAGCCAGGTGGGCCCCCTTGCCGGCCAATGACTCGAGGTACATGCACAGCGTAGCCGTCAGCGTTTTGCCCTCGCCCGTCTGCATTTCCGCGATCGAGCGATTGTGCATGGCGATGCCGCCCAGCAACTGCACGTCGAAGTGCCGCATGTTGAGCGTCCTCCGGCCAGCCTCGCGAACCAGGGCAAAAGCCTCGGGGAGCAAATGCCCAAGAGGCTCGCGGCTACGTGCCCGATACTTGAGCGACAGGCTCCGCTTGCGCAGTTCCCCGTCGGAGAGCTCCATCAACTCGGGTTCCATGGCCCCGATGACCGGAATGAGCTTAGACCACTGCGCGAGGCGCATGCGGTTTGTGCCGCCCAGCGTAGCCAGGAATCGCGCCGACAGACTGGTGGGGAGAGAGGTCAAGAGCCTGGGTTCCGACGTGCGTAAAACGTGCGGCGGCCCAGACGGCCGCACAGCATCAATTGAATCACCCTCATCATACCTTATGCGTCAGACGGGGCGATGGTTCGGCTTATGCCGGCCTTCAGGGCGCGGGCACAATGGCCAGCCACGGACTTTCAATCGGTCAAACGATCGGCCGCGCTCACCTGATACAGTGGCGCGTAGGAGCCTTGGTTTGGACTGGCGCCGGCGACTTTTCCTTTGACCGATACGAAATCGCCGGCCCGGAAACCGGCGAGCGCCGGAGAGGGCGCCAAAACAACGCTGCCGCCGTACTTGTCCGTTGGTCCGCTCACGGGCACATAGCGCAGTTTCCACTGCTTGGTCGCATCGGAATACTCAAGCTGTCCTTGTAGCCAGGCGTAGTTGGAATCGTAGCCATAGGTCGCGCCTCGATCGGTCGGCCCTTTGCCCGCGACGACGGCCGTCGACGATGCCTGCCGCACCGTTCGATTCGAGGGCCCCACCGCGGCGTACGCGCCTTGAATGACGCGCGGCGGCGCGCCCTGCGGCATGTTGTAAGACGCCGGCTCGATCGCGCGTGTGTCCTGCGCGTCTTGCAAGGGGCTGGCCATGGGGGTCTTCGATAGTTTGTCGCCCGGGTCGAGCCCTTGTTCGCCGGGCGCGATTCCTGCGTCGCTGGGAATATCGTTGGCGGCAGCGCCGAGGACGCCGGCGCGCGTCGTCTCGCCCAGAGGACGCAATTCGCGCTGCATCGTTTCGCGGCTGTACATCGACGTCGTCGGTGGTCCGTTGACCGAGCTGGTGGGAGCCCAACCTCCGCCGGGCGGCGAGTAAGGAGGCGAGCCGGCGGGCGGTGGCGCCGAAGTCGGCATCGCGCCTGGCGTTTGATAGGTCGGCGTCGCGGGTGCCCCATAAGGCCCCGTGGGCGGAGCCGCGGCCGGTGGTGGCGGCGAACCGGGGAATGTCGACGAAGCGGGCGGCGCCGCGCCAGGGGGCGGCGTCACGGGCGTGAGTTGCCCACCGCCGTAACTAAAACTTCCGCCCGGCGGCGCGTAGCCTGGCGGAGGCGGCGCCGATGTGGCGACAGGCGCTCCATAGGCTCCGGTAGGAATGGGACCGACGTCCCCTGTTGCCGGCGGTGGAATGCGCGTGCGCACGAACGGATCCATGGCCTGCGGGCGCGATTGGCAGCCGATCGCAACCAGCGCAAGCGCCGGCAACAACCCGCGCAAGCCACGCATGGGTAGACTCCTTTCCACCATGGCAAACTCACCGAACGGCTGTCATGACGCCGCAAGCGCGGCAACAAGTGTCTGCTGCGCGGGCGGCCAGAAATCCAACGACCCCAGAAGCAGGCGAAGAAGTGCAAATGCGGCCGGAGCCGTGAGAAAGGGGAGCGCTACGGGACCGGCCGGGCAGGTAGATTAGCGATTTCCGGCTACTTGTCTATATCGATTTGGCCTGTGCTAGCGGCGGCAACTTCCTGCGTGGTCACCGTCTGGGGCGCGGGGCGGCCGTCCGAGAGCCGGGAGGGTCTGTCGTCCTCAGGAAGCACGAACGGATTCTTGATGATCGGCCCCCAGGCGGTGTTGTTCGTAGCCGGAGCCGATCTGGCTTGCCGGCGCGGCGGCACATAAGGAGTCGACGGCATGCGAATCCGTTCCGGAGTCGGCATGAAGCCGGGATAAGCAAACGGGCTGAAGCCGTAAGGGCGCGGCGTCACGTGGCTGTAATAGACCGGAGGAAAGAGTGAGAAATACGGCGGTGGGTCGAGCGTATACGCCCCGTTGGCCCAACCCCAGCCACCCCAGCCGAACCCGCCACCAAAACCCCACTGGGCCTTGGCCGTCGAACCGCAGCTGACAAGCAGAACGCCAACAACCAATGCGGGGAGCAGGCGACGCAGACTCATGTTTGATTCCTCGCAGAAAAAGCACTCGGTGCGCAGCCGCGCAGGACGCGCCCTACAATCTCCACGCTAACTGGGGTGTTTGCCGGATACAAGCATTCGCGGCAGTGCGTCTCCCCGGCGGGCGGTCCCGTTGGGCCCGAGCAGGTCCGATTATAACGCCCAATTTCCCGGCGGACGGCGGATATCGACAGGCTCGCCGAGCGGGCATACTTTGGGAACGTTCGAATTCCCCAACGCCCCTTCGACGAGTCCCTGAGCGATGCGCCACGAACTCTGGAAGCGAATTGCCGATATCCGGCTCCGCCGCGGTGCAGGCGTCATCGGCAGACGTATCGAAAGACCGGCCGCGATCCTCGGCGCGATCTTGCTGACGATAACCCCTGCCGCTTTAGCCGCCGAGGAGCCAGGTGATATTCGCCAGTTGAAGCTGCGCGACTGGCAGCCACGATCAATGCTGGTCACGACCAGCCACGAGCCGCCGAAGCCCCGATTTCCAGCAATCGACGTACACAATCATTTGGGCGCCGGCAAGGAACATCTCTCGCCGGAACGTGTCGCGAACTATCTCACCGAAATGAACGAAGCCGGCGTCCGCACGGTCGTCAACCTCGACGGCGGTTGGGGCGAACGGCTGGAAGAAACGCTTGCGGCGCTCGATCGCGCGCACCCGGATCGGTTTCTCACCTTCGCGCAGATTGATTTCAGCGGCATCGACGAACCCGGCTGGAGCGACCGGGAAACGGATCGTTTGGAGGAGAGCTTCCGCCGCGGCGCAAAGGGCCTGAAGATCCACAAATCGCTCGGGCTTGGTGTTCGTTATAAGGACGGACGCCTGATGCCCGTCGACGATCCGAAACTCGACAAGCTGTGGGCGACCTGCGGTAAGCATCATCGACCCGTGATGATCCATACGGCGGACCCGGCGGCTTTCTTCACGCCGCTTGACCGGTTCAACGAGCGCTGGCACGAGTTGAACGAGCACCCGCAGTGGCTGTTCTAGGGCGAGAAGTTTCCGCAGCGCGAGGAATTACTCGCGCAGTTCCTGCGCGTCGTCGGTCGGCATTCAGAAACCACCTTCATCGGGGCTCATTTCGGCAACAACGCCGAGGACCTGGCGGCGGTGGGCCGCGCGCTCGACGAGCACCCGAACCTGTACGTCGACATCGACGCGCGCATCTCGGAACTCGGCCGGGCCCCCTACTCGGCGCGACGGTTCTTCATCAAGTACCAGGACCGGATCATGTTCGGCACCGACACGACGCCGCGGCGCGACGCCTTTCGGATTTATTACCGGTTCCTGGAAACGGACGACGAGTACTTCGACTGCGCGGCCAGCCATCATTTGCAGGGCTTTTGGCGGATCTATGGGCTGTTTCTGCCGGACGAAGTGCTGGCCAAGATCTACACCAAGAACGCTGAACGCGTGCTCTTGGCGCAAGTAGAATCGTCGAACGCGGCCGCGGCTGAAGCAACCACCCAAAACAAACCTGATGCGGAACAAAAGCCGATGCCCGAGATGCACGTGCCGCGGACAGTGGATTTCCAGGTCACCGGCGACGGCAGCGATAAAGCGTGGGAAAAGGCCACCTGGACACCCCTCGTGCGGCGCGGCAAAACCGGCGCGGATTACACGACCCGGGTCAAGGTCCTCTATTCCGAGAAGGGCTTGTACGTCCTCATGGACGCCACCGACAAGCTGCTGACCGCGACCATGAAAGAGGACTTCCTCGACCTGTGGAACGAAGACTGCTTCGAGTTCTTCGTGTGGCCTGACGAGCGGCAGACGATCTACTTCGAGTACGAGATTTCACCGCTCGGCTTCGAGTTGCCGATCCTGATCCCGAACGTCGACAATCGTTTCCTCGGCTGGCGTCCCTGGCATTACGAAGGAGAGCGCAAGATCCAAAAAGCCACGTCGATCACCGGCGGGCCGAAGGAGTCGGGCGCGCAAGTGACCGGCTGGCGGGCCGAGATCTTTACGCCGTTTGAGCTCTTGAAGCCGCTGGCCAATGTGCCGCCTCGCCCGGGCAGCCGGTGGCGGGCGAACTTCTATCGCATGGATTACGATCAAAAGCGCGAAACAAGCTGGGACTGGGCCCGCGTCGGGCTCAGCTTCCACGAGTTTCGCAAATTCGGCACGCTAGTCTTTGACGAGTAATACGATTCGATCCGCAGCGAAGCTTTTGCGACCGATCGCTACTTCTTCATAATCGCTGCTTCGTCAAATACGGCGTGATTGATCACGCTGCGGGCTTGCGATGTGTAAACCAGGTGAATCTTGCCGTCTTTCCCTTGGATCACGTACGGATAACCGAACGAGTCCTTGCCGGTGGCGATGTTGCGGCGGTACGGATACGTCTTGTCGACGTCGGTCGAGATGGCCACCGTCAAGGGCGTGCGGTCGTCCATGCTGTCGTTGAAGACCAGCAGCAGATGTCCGTTGCGCAGCCGAAGAAAATCGACGGCGGCGTTGGGATTTGGGAATTGCGAGTCCTGCCCTTCGCTCCACGTGTGGCCGCCGTCGTGCGATTCGCTGCGCACGACGTAGCCATCCTTGATCGGCTCATAGCTGCCACCGCGACGGCAATACGCGATCAAGCGTTTGTCGTCGATCTGGGCCACGGCCGGCTGAATGTTGCCCATCCGTGAATGGATGCGGTTCGTCTCGCTCCACTTTTTGGTTTTCGGATCGAAGCGAAGAAACAGCGACGTGCTGTCGGCGCCGACCTTCTCCTGGTCGAAGCCGGTTTCGTGGTAGATGGGCAGCAAGTAATCGCCATCGGCCAACACGATCGGCCGGCCGCGGACCATCATTCCCTCTTCCAGGGCGACCATGAACGAGTCGCTCCAGGTGTTCGCCCCGTCGTGCGATACCTTCCCCTTGATGCGAGACGTGCTCCACGTATCGCCGAAGCGGCACACATAGAAGAGCCACACCAACCCATCGGGCGCCTGCCAGATGACGGCGTTACCGTCGGAGTGAAACGGCGTATCGGCGATAATCTGCGGCGCCGACCATTTGGTCTCACCCGCCTTGCGCCGCATGCCGTAGCAGGCAGTCTGCTCGGCGTATTCCCCGTCGCCGCCGTAATAGGCGATGTACAAATCACCGTTCGCCAGCTCCTCGATCGAGGCGGGATGCTTGTACTTGCCAGGAAATTCGGGGCCGATCACGCGCTCGATGACTACGTCGTCGTCGGCCGCCCACGATGGGGCGGAAATCATAGACAAACCGATGATGATCGCCACGGTGAAGCGCCAAAGAATTGTCATGGGAAGGCTTTCGGAATGAGTTCGGGGGCGGGAATCGGGCGAGGGGCTCAAGAACGCTCCGCTCGCGGCAATGCTCCACGATTGTAATCCGCGTACGGGCCCACCGGCAGGCCCGTCGCCGCTGGCGGCTTTTCCCGCGCGCCCGGCGGTTAATCGTCTACAAACGCGCGAACCACGGCTGACCTTTCTGATTCACGAATCACTGGATACCTTAAGGCAACAAGCCCCCACTCGCCGGCTTGAACGGCGAACATTCTCGCAGCCCCCAGTCCCCATGACCGACTTATTGCGACAAGAGATTGCCACCGCGGCCGATATCGTCGTGGTCAAGGTCGGCACGCGTGTTCTCACGACTTCCGAGGGCACACTGAACGAGGAGCGGATCGCGGCCCTGGCTGAGGAGATTCATCAACTGCTCGCCGGCGGCCGCAAGGTGGCCGTCGTCAGCTCGGGAGCCGTCGGGGCGGGCATGGGGCGCATCGGCATGCGCGAGCGCCCTCGCGATCTGGCGCAGCTGCAAGCCGTGGCCGCGATGGGCCAGAGCTACCTGGTGCAGGTTTACGATCGATCGCTGCGCGCCCACGGGCGGCATGCGGCGCAGATCCTGCTCACGGCCAGCGACCTGGACGAGCGCACGCGGTACTTGAACGTGCGGAATACGATCTTCACCCTTTTCGAGCTGGGCGCAGTGCCGATCATCAACGAGAACGACACGGTCAGCGTCGAGGAGTTGCAAACCACCTTCGGCGATAATGATCGGCTGGCGGCGATGGTCACTAACCTGATTCGCGCGCCACTCTTGGTGCTGCTCTCGGATGTTGACGGACTTTATGACGGCGATCCTCGCGAACCCGGCTCGAAATTGATCTCGACCGTGACCCGGCTCGACGATTCCGTGCTGGCCCTGGTGCGCGACGTCAAGACGGGGCTGAGCAAGGGAGGCATGGCCAGCAAGCTGGCCGCCGCCCGTATCGCCACGGTCGCGGGCGAAAACGTCGTGATCGCCAACGGGCGCACGCCCGGCAACCTGGCGCGCATCCTGGCCGGCGAGGAAGTCGGCACGCTGGTCGTCTCGCAAGGAAGCGTCATCACGTCACGCAAGCGCTGGATCGGCTTTACTGCCCAGCCGCGCGGGCACCTGGTCTTGGACGACGGCGCCCGTCGCGCGGTCGAGAAGCAAGGGCGCAGTCTGCTGGCGATCGGCGTCGTGGAAGCAGTCGGGAATTTCAAAAAAGGGGACGTGGTCTCGCTACGCGATCGGGCGGGCGCAGAATTCGCTCGCGGGCTGATCAATTACGCGGCGGACGAAGTCACGCGGATCAAAGGGCTCAAGACCGACGCCATCGCCGCGGCCCTGGGGCATTGCCCTTATGAGGAGGTCGTACACCGCGATAATATGGCGGTGACGACTTCGGCGGCGCCCTAGTTTCGCGGCATTCCCAGCCTGCGGGGCGGCCATTTGCGGTATCCGCCGAGGGCGATTTGCGTCATACTAGATGGTTCCGCCGAGCCCTTTTCAAAAGGTTTGACGGCCCGCCCCATTTTCACACTAGTTTTGCACCCTTCGCCGCTGTCGATGGCTACTACGCTCCCCTTCAGTACGACCACGGGCGCCCGCCGGGTGCCTGGTGTGCAGATTCCCAGTTACGTCTTTGATTCGAACCGCGAATTGGCCCGGCATGTGGCCCACACTATCGCCGGCGTGATTCGCGAGCGCAATTCCTTCGGCCAGATGGCCGTGCTGGGCTTGCCGACCGGCTCGACGCCGCTGGGCATTTACCGCGAGCTGATCCGCCTGCACCGCGAAGAGGGGCTCGATTTTTCGGGCGTCGTGACGTTCAACCTCGACGAGTACTACGGTCTACAGCCCGATCAGTTGCAGAGCTACCACCGCTGGATGCACGATCACTTCCTGCGCGATGTGAACGTCGCGCCAGAGAACGTCCACATTCCCGACGGCACCATTCCGCTGGACGACGTGGACGATTATTGCCGCCGCTATGAAGCCGCGATCGAGCGGGCCGGCGGGATCGACGTACAGCTGCTGGGAATCGGCCGCAACGGGCACATCGGCTTTAACGAACCATTCAGCTTGCGCAACAGCCGCACGCGTCTTGCCACATTAGATCCGATCACACGGCGCGACGCGGCCAGTGATTTCTTCAGCGAAGACAACGTGCCTACACAGGCGCTGACGATGGGTTTGGGCACAATCCTCGACGCGCGGAAAATCCTGCTCATCGCGCTAGGCGAACATAAAGCCGGGATCATCCGCGAGGCCGTCGAAGGGCCACTGACCGACCGCGTGCCCGCGAGCCTGCTGCGCGATCATGCCGACGCCACGGTCCTGTTCGACGAAGCCGCGGCCGGCCAATTGACTGGCATTGCTACGCCTTGGCTCCTGGGCCCTGTGGAATGGACCGACGTGATGATCAAGCGGGCCGTGCTGTGGCTGGCGCAGCAAACCGGCAAGGCCCTGCTGAAGCTCGACGATCAGGATTATCGCGACCACAACCTGCACCGGCTATTGCGGCACCATGGTCCCGCGCCGAGCCTGTCGCACCGCGTATTCCGCTGGATGATGGACACGATCGAGTACCATCCAGCCGGCAAGGAAACGAAGCGCGTCATCTGCTTCAGCCCGCACCCGGACGACGACGTGATCAGCATGGGGGGCACGCTGATCCGGCTGGTCGAGGATCATCACGAAGTACACGTCGCGTACATGACCAGCGGCAACATTGCCGTGTTCGATCACGACGCGCAGCGGATTGCCGACCTGGTCGTGGAATTCAACCGCCGCTTCGGCATCGACGTCGAACGGTCGCTGGAACTCGAAACACAGGTCAACCAGGCCCTGGCGGCCAAGGCGCCGGGCGAGCCTGACATCGACGCGGTGTTGCGGATCAAGGCGCTGATTCGCTGGAGCGAGGCGAAAGCCGGCGCGTTCGTCTGCGGCTGCCGCGAAGACCGGCTGCACTTCCTCGATCTTCCCTTCTATCGCACGGGCACGATCGCCAAGAACCCCATGGGCGATGAGGACGTGCAGATCATTCGCGAGTTGCTCGACCGCGTGCAGCCGCACCAGGTGTACATCGCCGGCGACCTGTCGGATCCGCATGGCACGCACCGCGTGTGTGCCGAGGCCATCATCCGCACGCTCAAGCAGATCGAGGCCGACACGGGCAGCCGCCCCGAAGCGCTGCTCTACCGCGGGGCGTGGGAAGAATGGCCGCCGCATGAAATCGACATCGCGGTGCCATTGAGTCCGCGCGATTTGAAACAGAAGAAAGCCGCGATCTTTCGCCATGAATCGCAAAAGGATTCAGCCCTGTTCCCAGGCCCTGACGCGCGCGAGTTCTGGCAGCGGGCCGAAGATCGGAATCGGCACACCTCGGACGTCTACAACCAGCTAGGCCTGCCCGAGTTCTATGCCCTGGAGGGCTTCGTTCGCTGGAATGGCGAGCCGCTCTAAGCGATCCATCGGTTCGCATCTCTCGGCAACGCAGCTCAAGTCTGGCACCGCTCTCGGCCGATGTGTACAGATGCTATTGACTCTGTACACGCGTATATTATATTCAATGGCGGCGGAAGCGGAGCATCCCCACCCCTTTAGGGTCCACCGGCCATGGCCGATCTCGAACGACTGACGAAGCGACAAAAAGAAGTCTACCAGTTCATCCGGGACAAGATCCGGCACCGCGGCTACGGGCCGACGGTGCGCGAGATCGGTACGCAGTTCGAGATCAGCTCGCCCAATGGCGTCATGTGCCATCTCAAGGCTCTGGAAAAGAAGGGGCTGATCAATCGCGAGCCGAACATGTCGCGGGCCATCATGCTGGCCACGGAAACGCCCGAGGGGGGCGGCGGGTTGCCCCTGGCCGGACGTATCGCGGCCGGTCGCTTGCACGAGGCCGTTGCGCAAGAGGAGCGTATCGATTTCGGCGAGATGTTCAGCGCCGACGATCAATTCGTGCTCGAAGTGCGCGGCGATTCGATGATCGAAGATCAGATCGCCGACGGCGATTACGTGGTCGTTCGCAAGCAGGATACGGCCCAGCGCGGCCAGATTGTCGTGGCGCTGACGGACGAGAACGAAGCCACGCTCAAACGCTGGTTCCCCGAAGCCAATCGCATCCGGCTCGAACCGGCCAATTCCAGCATGGAGCCGATCTACGTGAAAAACGCCCGCGTCCTGGGCGTGGTGGTCGGCGTGGTGCGGAAAGTGGGCTGAGCGGACATCGCTTCTGTTCAAGAATCGACTACCGGAACAATCGCGCCTAAGGATCGTCGGTCAGTAGTGGCCGACGGATTCAGATTGGTCACGACATTCACCTGGCTCTGCCAGTAGTCGTATTGCGGATCGCCCGCGCGGAAGGAAAAGACGGCATCTGGCAGCCCCGCGCCATAAGCACCGGTCGATGGCACTCTGACCAGTACCACGCCATCGTCGCGGCGTTCGACAAGCCAGTTGGGGGCGACAATCATCAAGCAAACTCCGGCGGAGCCGCGCCACAAGCGGCACAGGGGTGACTTGTCGGTGGGGGTGCGGATTTCGACTATGGGCAGGAAGCTTTCCCTTGGAAAGCCTAGTGCATCTTCGCCGATTATGCCCGACGCTTCCAGCCCGGTATTGAGCATTTTATCGATGTTGCCAGACGGGACGGCTATCACACGACCAAAGCAGCAGTGACACGACTTCGTTGGGGGCGGACGTCTCCGTTGCGGCTCCTACCGTCGCTTGGCCGCGCGTCGCGGCCGCAGCGGGTTCTCGGCCTCCAGGGCCAACAAGCGTTTTTTCATCGCCAGGCCGAGGCGATTGGAATAGCCGCCCAGCCGGCCCCCCGCGGCGAGCACGCGATGGCATGGCACGATCAGAGAAAACTGATTGTTGGCCATCACACTGCCAACGGCCCGCGCCGCGCGGGGATATCCTGCGGCCGCGGCCAATTCGCCATAGCTCATCGTGCGGCCATAAGGTATACGACGACATGCCTCGAGCACGCGCCGCTGGAACGTCGTGCAGGAACCAAGATCGACCGGCACGTCGCGGAAATCGTCCTTGCCGTGCTCGATGAAGGCCTGCAAGCGAGCGACAAGTCTTGGATTCCAAGCTCGTGAGTTTCGTGGCTCTAGAGCCCCCTCCTCAAGTGCGGTCATGGCCTGTTGCGGTGAATCGTGACCGAAGGTGACCCGCTGGACCACGTCACCCCGCCCCAAGATGGCAATCCACCCCAGCGCACTAGGAAATACCGCTGTCCCTCGGTCGGCCATCTCCTTGCCACGGCGCGAAGAGACAGGCCGACGGCCTCCTCGGGCTGCCTTGCGACGGGCGATGGGGGCCGTGGTGCGGGGCATCGCCCCCTCCTTTGACAGTACAAACTGGGGCATTTTATACTGCGTTCGTCGGGCAACAAGCTTCAATTGATCGACCCGCCGCCAAGTCGCGCCGCATATCAACCCGAGAAGGGCGTTCCTGCATGAATCGATACAGCTCTCTGTGCGACGACTTCTATGTGAATATGAATCTCAGCACGGAGATGGAACTGCCGAACAATCGCGAGACGATTCTGCACTACTTCGAGCGCATCCAGAAGAACTATCCGACGATGCGCAATTTCTACTGCCGCGAGAAGGGAGACTTCGTCCTCGAGGAGGACAAGGACGGCGGCCGCTACCGCTGGTCGACCGTCGAGGCGCGGCGGCTCTGCTCGGGCCAGGTGAATCCTTCCTCGGTCGAGGACGTGCTCGCCCAACACGAACTGGTGTTGGAACTGGCCCCCTACATGCTGTCGGTGAGCCCGCTGGACTGCGAGGCGCTGGACCTGCTGTTTGGCTTCGATTTCACCTTCCGGGGAAATCAGAATCAGCTCGTGGCCGAAGCCCTGGGCTTGAGCCCGGCCCTGGAGAAGTTCGGCGAAATTCCGGGCGCTACGCCGATCAACTTCGAGCCGTCGTTCACGCTCGCGCTCGACGAAGATTGCCGCGTGCAGGCCCGCATCAGCATCGAGACGCGGACCAACGCCTACCAGGTGCGGACCGGCGATTATCCCGAAGAGCAGCTCAGCGTTTACCTCACGGCCCGGCAGTACGGCAGTTTAGGCCCGGGCGTGACATACGTCTCGGCCCTGTCTGAGTTGGGCCGCATCTGTCAGGAGATGGTCGACACCTACGTGATCGACAACGTGCTGCGGCCGCTGGCACGGACGATCGCCCTGAAGTAATTCCTGCTGCGGCCCTTTCGACCGATTTGCCGATAGAGCTCCCATGGCCGTCCGTTTCAGTGAGTTTGCGGCAAACGTTGGCATTGAATCCGCGTTCAGCGTGCTCGCCGTCGCGCGGCGGCTCAAGGCGTCGGGCAAGAGGGTCATCGAGCTCGAGATCGGCGACAGTCCCTTCCCTGCCACGCAATCGGCCAAGCGCGCCGCGATCGAAGCCATCCAGGCCGACCAGTCGCATTACGGGCCGTCGATCGGCTTGGGCGAGCTGCGCGAGGCGGCGGCGGGCTACATCCGCGCGGAACATGGAGTCGCGGTGACCGCCGACAACGTCATCATCGGCGCCGGTGCCAAGATCTTCGAGCAATTGTTTTGCGAAGCGTTCCTGAATCCCGGCGATGGCGTGCTGGTTTTCAGTCCCTACTTTCCGACGTATCTGCCGAACATCGCTCGGCGCGGTGCTCGGGCCTGGCTGGCGGATTTGCGGTCGGCGGATCGCTTCCGGCCGCGGATCGATGAAGTCGAACGGTTCCTGAAAACCGATCCGCGTCCCAAGGCGATTTTTCTCAACAGCCCTCACAACCCCACGGGCGGCGTGGCCACGGCCGAGGACATGCGCGCCCTGGCCGACGTCGTGCGCGGTCGGGATGTGGCCATTTTCAGCGACGAGCCATACGACCAGATGGTGTGGCGCGGCAAGCACGTCACGCCGCTTTTTGAGCCCGGCATGCTCGAACAGTGCGTAGCCGCCTACACGTTCAGCAAGTCCTACAGCATGAGCGGCTACCGGTTGGGCTTCGCAGTCGCGGGAATGGCGATCATCGAACGGCTGGCGACGCTTTTGAACACGACGCTTTCCTGCGTGCCGCCGCTCGTGCAATTGGCGGGCACGGCGGCGCTTTTGCACGACGGCGAAGAGCGTGACCGGAATATGCAGCGTTTCGCCGAGCAGGTCCAGACCCTGGCCGAAGGTCTGGCATCGATCCCCGAAGTGCGCTGCCAGCCTCCCGACGGGACCTTCTACGTGTTTCCCGACGTCAAAACGGTGTGCAACCGGCTCGGCCTCACCTCGCATGGGCTGGCGATGTTTCTGCTCGAAGCGGCCGATGAGAAAGTAGGACTCGCCTGTCTCGGCGGCGAGTGTTTCGGGGCCACCGGAGCAGGCTTCTTGCGATTTAGCTGCGCCGAGACGCCCGAGGTCATGCGCGAGGCCGTCGCGTTCTTTCGCGAGGCTATCACGCGGCAGGAGCGAGCCAGGCCATTCGCTGAGAAAAACCCGCACTTCGCGCTGCGACAGCCGTATAGCGGCTGATCCATACACGAGTGCCAAAGCCGCAGGGCGTGCGTGCGTTCTCGCAACTCACAGAATTGTCACGCCCATCGCAGAAAACCTACGCCGTCGCTGATCGGTCTCGGCTGCAACGCAGCCATGATGCGCTGGTGCATCGCATGAGCGAGCGCGGCATTCGACATCAATCGCGATTCGCCTCAGCGCATCGATTCGACAAATCGTGACGAGCGCGCGCAGCCTTCGCGCGCAATGAGGTGATCCGTGCATCGCGCGCAAAAAAAGTCTTGCACGGTTTCGGCAAACTCCGTAGGATGAGCGAGGTGACACTTGCTGTCGCGCTTGCAAAGGGATGTTCAAGCAGGCGCGGCGCGATTTGATATCCTGCGTTTCTTTTAACTTACTTCGACGCGCCGTCCTGAGACGGAATGAATAGGCAACCAACAATCGGCGGTTCATGGATTTCGAGGTCGCCGATTTGCTGAGTTTTTCTGTTTCGCGGCGAGATGCCTTTCGGCCCCTTCCCAGCCTGGCGGCCGGATCAGCAGCTCGCCTTCCCACTCCCTTAAGGAGGACTTCTGGTGGCCAAAAAGAAGGCAGCCAAGAAGAAGACCGCTAAGAAAGCGGCCAAGAAGAAGGCCAAGAAGAAGTAGTGCGTCCCGGTCTTTGGACCGGTGAATAACGCGAAACTTCGCGGCAATTGCTACAACGAGAAAGGAATGCCCGGCTAAGGTCACCCTTAGGCCGGGCGTTTCTATTTCTGGACGGCCTTTTCTGGTAGAGCGGAGCAATCGCGGTTTTCGGACCGTTTCCGGAAGGGAAACCCGAGGCACTAACCGCAAAACCTCCCGCAAGTCAGCCGATGGCTGCCTCGTCAGCCAAAGCTTTCAGTCGGCGCAGCGCCTCGTTTCCGCCGTGCTTAAGCCGGGCGGAGAGAACCTCGGAGCCTGAAGCCTTGGCGTACTTCTGCATCAGGCCGCCGGCGAAATCCAGCGCGGCCTCCGACACGCGGCCGATCACGACCGCGCTGGGGCCGACGAAATCGTGCGGTACCAGTAGCGCCACCTCCGCGGCCGACGGCCGCGCGGCATGAAGCGCAAGCTGATCGTTCTCCTCGGCACGCCGACCCAGTACGACCTTGGTCGCGCTATCGAAGCGGACGTGCCGTCCGATCTTCAAAAGCTCGAATTGCCAGCGGTCCGCCTCGGCGTCGCTTCCCAAGAGGTCATGCACCTTGGCCGCAAAGCCAGGCTCGGTGAGCGCACAGCCGTTCGAGGGCTGCGGGATGCGCTCGAAGCCGAACTCGTGGGCCAGCGCAATCAAGCCAGTGCGGCCGCGGCCGGAAAACGCGTACAGCTCCTCGCGATTCACAAGGCCCGCGCGTTCCGGCGCCGTCACGGGCAACAAGCGCGCCGAGAGGGGTCGCAGCAAATCATCCGTCAGGCCGGCGCGGTGCGCGATGAGTGCCAGGTCGCGTTTCTTCTGGCTCATGGGGCGCTGGCCGACGACTTCGCCGCTGACGACCAGTGACGCCCCGTTCTCGCGCATCCACTGCCCCGCGATGCGGAACATGTAGATGCGGCAGTCCAGGCACGGATTGGCCCCGCGACCATAGCCATGGCGCGGGTGACGGACGATGTCGAGGTAATCGTCCTTCTCGGCGATGATCGAGAGCCGCACCCCGAGTTCCTGGGCCGCAAGCGCCGCCTGGTCCTGGCAGCAGGTAAAGGTCGTGCGGAACGTGAGCGCCTCGACCTCGATGCCCTGCCGCTGCAGGATGCGGATCGCCAGCATGCTATCCAGGCCGCCGGAAAGAAGTGCCACCGCGCGCACCGTCAAGAGAACGCTCCTTCGTCGTGGCGGCGGTCAATCCGACGGAAAGGGGATGTCATCCCCGCGGATCTCGTTCAAGGCATTTTGCGCCGCCCGCTGCTCGGCTTCTTTCTTGTTGCGCCCCCAGGCCGGATGGTAACGGTCGCGGCCGATCTGGGCCGAGATCTTGAAGCACTTGCTATGATCCGGCCCTTTTTCATCGAGCAGTTGGTACGTGGGCGTGCTGCCGAATTCGCGCTGGGCAAACTGCTGCAGCTGCGACTTGAAGTTGCAACCGTTTTCGCCCGAGGCCGCCATCTCGATTTCAGGACCCAGGTGCAACTCGATGAACGAACGGGCCGCGGCGTCGCCCCCGTCGAGGTAAATCGCCGCGATCAGCGACTCGAATACATCGGACAAGAGCGAGGATGGCACCGTGGGATGGCAGGTCATACCCTTGCCGAGAATCAAGAATTCGTCGAGACGCAGGGCCTCGCTGATCTTGGCGCAGGTCTGGCGGCTGACGACCACCGACTTGATCTTGGTAAGCTCACCCTCGAGCAGATCGGGGTAATTGTGATAGAGAATCTCGCACACAATGAACCCGAGAATGGCGTCGCCAAGGAATTCCAGCCGCTCGTTCGAGGCCAGCCGGTGCTGGGCGCCCGAGGCATGAGTCACCGCCGACAAGAGGAGCGAAGCGTTGCCAAAACGGTAATTGATGCGTTCTTGGCAGCGTTCAAGCTTGTCGAGGATTTGTGTTCGGTCCGTTTCAACGATGTCGCTCATGCAATCTGCACAATACAACGGGGATGAACACGGAGGAGAGGCTTGAATTCCACCATAACCCTAACTGCCATACCGAGTTTTGTCAATCGAACTTGGCTAATCTTACCGATTCTGCTATGACGTTTTTCGATTTCCGGCTGTTATGCACGCCCCTCGTGCAAGAACCAGTCGGCCCCTGGCAACTACCCGATAGCGAACCGACGAGCGCCCGTTTTCGTAGCCCAAAGTGTACCGGCTCGTTAATCGACAGCCTTCAAAGCACCTCGCCACCGCCGGTCGACGGAAGGCCCAGCACGTTCAGCATTCGTTAAGGAGGAGAGTGTATGAGTTCCATGAATCAGCACGGCAGTACCCGACTATGGGTAGTGGCCTTGGTAGCTGCCAGCGTATTGACCGGTGCCGCAGTATGGCATGCCCCCAGCGTTGCCGAAGACAAGACCACACCGCCTGTGCCGCCGACCATCGCGCACAAGGCGGAACAAAGTTTCGCGAAGGCGCTGTCCCATGCGTTCCGCTCGGCCGCCGACGCCGCCATGCCGAGCGTCGTGACGGTGATGTCCGAGACGCGCACGCGGCAGGTTAAAGGCAACGGCCGCACGGGCGAGAACCCCTTCAAAGGGACGCCTTACGAAGATCTCTTCAAGGATTTTCAAGGGCGTGGGATTCCCTTCAGCATGCCGGCACCTGAGCGTCGCGCGGGCGTGGGCGCCGGCGTGATCATCGACAAGTCGGGGATCATTCTCACGAACAATCACGTGGTCGAAGGGGCCACGGAAGTCACGGTACGTTTGTCCGATGGTCGCGAGTTCGAAGGTTACGACATCAAGACCGACAAGTCCTCGGACCTGGCCGTCGTTCGTATCAAGGGCGCAGGCGACCTGCCTGCTGCCACGCTCGGTGACTCGGACAACTTGTCGATCGGCGATTGGGTCATCGCTGTCGGCAATCCGTTCAATCAAGAAATGACCGTCAGCGCGGGCATCATCAGCGGCAAGGGACGTACGCTCCCATCGGGCCAGCGCGCTCAGTACTTGCAGACGGATGCCGCGATCAATCCGGGTAACTCCGGCGGACCGCTCGTGGATCTCGATGGCGAAGTGGTCGGCATCAATACGGCCATTGCCTCCAGCAGCGGTGGCTTCCAGGGTGTCGGTTTCGCGATACCGATCAACCAGGCCAAGTGGGTTGCCGATCAGCTCGTACACGGCGGGGCGGTAAAACGCGCTTACGTGGGCGTGGTTGTCGGCGAGATTTCCGGTGACCTGGCCGAGCAGTTCGGCGTGCATCGTCACGACGGTGTCTTCGTCAATGAAGTGATACCCAACTCGCCGGCCGCCAAGGCAGGCCTGCAGGAAGGCGACATCATCACCGAGTTCGGTGGCAAGCACGTCGGTACGCCCGGCCAGTTGCAACAACTCGTCGAGCGCACTCCGCTGTCGAGCAAGGAAGACCTGGCGGTCCTCCGCGATGGCAAACCGCTGGCCTTGCGGATCGGCGTGGAAGCCATGCCTGACGAACCGCAGATCCGCAACGTAGGAGGATCGCACGGCGATCACGATCCGCGTTCCTTCACCAGCGACCAACTGGGGCTGGAAGTGGCGGACTTGAAACCCGAAGAGGCCGAGCAGCTCGGCTACAAGGATGTCAAGGGCGTCGTGATCACGAACGTCGATCCTGATGGCCTCGCGGCCGAACACGGCCTGGCCGACGGCATGCTCATCAAGAAAGTCGGTAAGAAGGAGGTCACTTCGGTCGAAGACTTCAAGAAGGCCATGGCCGACGAATCGACGGAAAAAGGCGTGTTACTGCTGGTGCGGACATCGGCGGGCAATCGCTTCGTCGTCCTGAAAAAGTAAAGCAAGCCCGAGCCTCGGCGAAACTCGGCAACTTTGCCAGAACCGCTATAGTCAGGCCGGTGCCCCCGCGGGCACCGGCCTTTTTTTATTGACTCGTTAACTTGGCACCCTAAGAATGCAGTAACAAAGAGGGGCACGGTCGGCGTCGGGCCTAGGCCCATATCCATCTGGCGCGCCCGACACGTCTTAACGTCAAGCAACCATCGCTTCCCCGGATCGCGTGGAAACTTCCGGCATGTCTCAATTGCCACGCCTAGCGATCGGATCCGTTCACCCGGGCGTCGACGCTCAGCCCCTGTGCTGGGCACTCTTGGCGCTGTGGTCCGCGCGGGGGCAGCAAGTTCAGCATTTTCATGCCACGGCGTCGTTCCCTCGCCTCGAAGGGGCGCGGGCAGCAACGGGCACAAGCTCCCGGCATCTCGATAGCTGGCTGATGACGCCCGAGGCATGCCGCGAAACGTTTGCCCATGGCGCGGCCCAGGCGACGATGGCTGTCGTCGAGGGCCGCTTTGCACAAGCGAGCGAACAGCCGTACCGAGGCGGTTGGCTGGACGAGCTCTGCGATTGGCTCGATTTGCCGCGGGTGGCCGTCGTCGACGCTGCACAGATCGGCGATTGCCGTCTGCCACCGCGCCCGCGCCAGGTCGACGCGCTGCTGATCGACAATCTGCGCGGCCCGGCGCACTTTGCTCAACTGCAGACGACCTTGGAGGCCTTGTGGAAGCTCCCGGTGCTGGGCGGTATGGACGCGCAAACCTCCGTGCGTGAATCGCTCGCAGCGCTTCCGTCGGGCACCATGCCGCCGCAGGAATTATGCCGGCAACTCGCCACCGGATTGCAGCGTTACGTCCGGCTTGATCGGTTGCGTGCGTTGGCGGCGCGGCACTCGTTTCCCACCGTGCGTCCGTTTGTCTTCCACGCCGACGATCCACGGCGTTCTTCTCGGTTGACGGTCGCGGTGGCCTTCGACGAGGCGTTTCGCTGCTACTTCGCCGACGCGCTTGAGTTGCTCGAGATCTCGGGTGCGACGGTGATCGACTTCTCACCGCTACGCGACGAATCGTTGCCGGCCGACGTCGACCTGGTGTATCTCGGCTGCGGCCATCCGGAACGCCATGCGGCGGCGCTGGCCGAAAATCACTGTATGCGGCTGGCGCTGCGCGAGCATTTGTGCGCCGGGCGGCGCATCTACGCCGAAGGGGGAGGCCTGGCGTATCTTTGCGAGCATCTGGTCACGCCCTGTGGAGAGCGGTTGCCGATGGTGGGGGTCTTTCCAGCGGTGGCGGCAGCCAACCCGCGTCCGGAACCACCAATTCCCACCACCATGACACTCGGCCAGAAATGCTGGCTCGGTCGGCCTGGAACGAAAGTGCGCGGCTACCTCAGCGGCAACTGGCGCATCGAATCGACGGGAAGAATCGAAAGCCTGGCCACGGAATCGGCTTATCGGCACGATCTTGTGAGTCGCTACCTGGCGATCGGCAGCCGGATGCACATCAATTTCGTTCCGCAGCCGGAAATCCTGCATAGTTTCTTGCAGCCCACGCTTCAGCACCAGACATTGTGTTGAGTTGCGTTTGGCCCACACAATCTTCGACGGTGCGAGCTTTTGTGGGGGCAGCTTCGATCTGGCAGCTTCGGCCTGGCCGTGGCGCGATCTCGATTTCTCAGCTCACCAGGATTCCGGCGATCAAACTCACGGCGATCACGGTTTCGACCAGCCCCATGACCTGCATCGTGCGCGGATCGGTTTGCACCAGGAATTCCTTGAACTGGGTGGGAAAGACGCTCAGTGTGAACCCCTCCATCAGGAAAAGTGTCAACGCGATGAGGGTAATCCAGCGTGCGGCGTCCATCGACAGGCCCTATTGATCGAGACGAGCGCGGGCCAACAATCGGCTCTTCCGCCCGGCATTCACCCAACTATAATCTTCGCTTCACCGACGGCAACGCCGCTCTCCCCCTGTAAGCAATCGTTCATGCCATGGCCCAGTTAGGCGTCAATATCGACCACGTAGCGACGGTGCGGCAGGCACGGCGCACTTATGAGCCGGATCCCGTGTGGGCGGCGGCCGCCGCCGAACTCGGGGGCGCCGATGGCATCACGATCCATCTGCGCGAGGATCGCCGGCACATTCAGGATCGGGACCTTCGCATCCTGCGCGAGACGGTCACCGTGAAGCTGAATCTCGAGCTGGCCTGCGACAACGACGTGCTCGATCTCGCCTGCCAGGTGAAGCCCAATCAGGCCACGCTGGTGCCCGAGCGGCGCGAGGAAGTGACCACCGAAGGCGGTCTGGATGTTGCCGGTGCAGAAAAGAAGGTCGCCACCGCCATCAAGCGCCTGCACGACGCCGGTATCATCGTCAGCTTGTTTCTCGACCCCGACCCGCGCGCGATCGAGCGCGCGCATCGCCTGCAGGCTGACGCCGTCGAGTTGCATACCGGCCAGTACGCGCTGGCGAAGGAGCAAGAGCAGGCCGCGGAGCTCAAGAAGCTGTCCGACGCCGCCCGGCTGATCGTCGAACGGGGGCTGACCCTGCACGCGGGCCACGGGCTGACCTATCGGAACGTCGTGCCGGTTGCCCGGCTGCCGCAGATGTGCGAACTGAACATCGGGCACAGCATCGTCGCCCGGGCCCTGATGGTCGGCTTCCAGGCGGCGGTACGCGAGATGAAACAACTGGTTTCGACCTGATCAACGGCAAGGGCCCTGCCCTGCCCCCTTTGCACGCAAAATCGTCCTGCTCTATGATGCGCGGACGTTAGCCATTCCTCATTCTATAAGGATGCGCGGCCGCGGACCGCGACGATTTGCGAACATGACGACCAAGGGTGAAGCGTTCGCCGGGCTGTCGGTGGCCATTACCACGCCGTTCAAGGACGGCGAAATCGATTTCCCGACCCTGCGCAAGCAGATCGATTTCCAGGTCGCGGCCGGCACTCATTGCATCTGCCCCGTCGGCACCACGGGCGAGTCCCCGACCCTCTCGCACGACGAGCACGACCGCGTCATCGCGGAAGTCGTGCAGATGGCAGCCGGCCGCATCAAGGTGATGGCTGGCACCGGCTCGAACAGCACGCGCGAGGCCCTGCGGCTGACCAGGCACGCCGCCAAGTCCGGCGCCGACGCGGCGCTGGTCGTCGCCCCCTATTACAACAAGCCGACGCAGGAAGGGTTCTATCAACACTTCAAGGCCTTGGCCGAGGCCACGGACCTGCCGATCTGCGTCTACAACATCCCAGGCCGGACGGGCAAGAACATCGAGCCCGAGACCATCGCCCGGATGGCCGAGTTGAAGAACATCACGATGGTCAAAGAGGCCACCGGTTCGATGGACCAGGCCTCTCAGGTTCTTGCACTGACGAATCTCACCGTGCTCAGCGGCGACGACAGCCTGACGTTACCTTTGTTGGCGATCGGCGGGCGCGGCGTGATTTCGGTGGTGGGCAACATTGTCCCAGGCGACATGCTGGCGCTTCTGCGCAGTTTCGAGGCCGGCAAGTTGGCCGAAGCGCAGGCCTGGCACAAGAAGCTCTTCCCCTTGTGCCGCGACATGCTGGGACTGGCCACCAACCCGATCCCCATCAAGGCAGCCATGCGACTGCTGGGTCGCGACAACGGCGAAATGCGCCTGCCGATGACGCCGCTCGGCCCGGCTGACGAAGCCAAGTTGCGCTCGACTCTGGCCGGCTACGGCCTGCTGTAGTTTGCTCTCGCGGCATGGAACACGGCCAGCCGGTCGGAGCGAACGGAGGATTTCGCAGCAATGCGCCGGGTGCTGCTTCTCTGCGAATATCCAACGCTCAACGGTGGCGAGCAATCCCTGCTGGCACTTTTGCCGCTGCTGCGCACGACGGCCGATTTCCACTTCGCGGCGCTAGCGCCGCCGAGCGGGCCGCTGGCCGAAGCCTTTGCCGCACATGACGTCGAAGTGTTGCCGCTGGAGGTCAGCGCCGACGGCCAGCGCTCGCAAGCGGCGCTGCGTGCGCAAATCGTTCGCGCGATCCAGCAAACGAAGCCAGACGTGGTTCATGCCAATAGCCTGGCGATGGGCCGGTTGGCCGGTCCCGTGGCCGCAGCGCACGGCGTGCCGAGCATCGCGCACCTGCGCGATATTATCGGGCTGAGCGGCCAGGCCATTGTGGACCTGAATCAGAATACGCGACTACTCGCGGTCTCGGCCGCCACACGCACGCACCATATCTCGCAAGGCATCGACGCGGACAAGGCGTTCGTCGTCTACAACGGCGTTGACCTGGCCCGTTTTCATCCGCGACCGCACAGCGGCTGGCTGCACCGCCAGTTGCAGCTACCACCAGATGCCATGCTCATCGGCACGATCGGCCAGTTGGTATTGCGCAAGGGGCATGACGTGCTGGCCGAAGCAGCGGCGTTGCTCGCGCGCCATTTTCCACGGGCCCATTACGTGATCGTGGGCGAACGGTATTCGACGAAAGATGAAGCCCGCAACCACGAAGAACATGTTCGCCAGCGGTTCGCACGCGGCGACCTGGCAGGGCGCGGCCATTTCCTTGGAGTTCGCCAGGACGTGCCGGAAATCCTGACCGAGTTGTGCCTGCTTGTGCATCCGGCCCGTCAAGAGCCGCTGGGACGCGTGCTGCTCGAAGCGGCAGCATCAGGCGTGCCTGTCGTCGCGACCGACGTGGGGGGAACGAGCGAGATATTCCCGCCGGGTACGGCGCTCTTGGTTCCGCCGAACGATCCGGTGGCGCTGGCCGAATCTATGAGCGCTATCCTGAATGATGGTGCGCTGCGGGAAAAGCTTGCCGCTTCGGCGCTCGACCGAGCGCGGCGTTGTTTCGATGCCGCGGTAGCCGCCGCGGAATTGGCGCGGCATTACCTGGCCGCCATCTCTCGGTCGGGGGCGCAGCGGACGGGGTGACAATCGCCTCGCGGCGCCGCTAGATTAAAGCCTGCAAATACACGCCGCACACCGCCCGAGAAGATCCGATGAGTGACACGCATTCGCCCCTGATCGACGCCTACTGCAAACGCACGCCGACGTCGGCGCGGCTTTATGGACGGGCCAAGGATATCTTTCCGAGTGGCGTGACGCACGACGGCCGGTTTCTCGAACCGCATCCGATTTACGTCGACCGCGCCGCCGGCTCGCGCAAATGGGATGTCGACGGTCATGAGTACGTCGACTACGCCGGCGGGCACGGGGCTTTGCTGCTCGGTCATAGCCACCCGACGGTCGTCGAGGCGATCGCGCGGCAATTGCCGCGGGGCACGCACCTCGGTTCTGGACACGAGTTGGAAATCCGCTGGGGCGAGTTGGTCCGCGAATTAGTACCCTCGGCGGAAATGGTGCGCTTTACCAATTCCGGCACCGAGGCCACGATGCTGGCCTTGCGATTGGCCAGGGCGTTTACCGGGCGCCCGAAGATCCTGCGCTTCGCTGGGCATTTTCATGGCTGGCACGATCACATGGCCTTCGGCGTGGGATCACATTTCGACGGTACGCCCACGCCGGGCGTCCTGGAAGGCGTCGCCGATAACGTGGTCCTGGCGCCACCTGGCGATATCCAGGCCACGCGTGCCGTACTCGACAGTCATAAAGACATTGCCGCCGCGATCATCGAACCGACCGGCGCAAGCTGGGGGCAGGTGCCGATCTCGCCCGCGTTCATCGAGGCGCTCGTCGAGATGACGCGTGCCCGCGGCGTACTCTTGATCTTTGATGAAGTGATCAGCGGCTTCCGCTGCACGCCGGGGGGCGCGCAAGCGCATTATGGGGTGAAGCCCGACCTCACGACACTGGCCAAGATTCTCGCCGGCGGACTGCCGGGAGGCGCACTCGTGGGGCGACGCGACATCATGGAGTACCTCGATTTCACGAAATCCGTGGCGGCCGGCCGAGAAAAAATCTCGCATCATGGCACCTACAACGGCAACCCGTTGTCGGCCGCGGCGGGAATCGCCACGCTCGAGATCGTGCGCTCGACCGACGCTTGCCGTCGCGCCAACGACTACGCGGCGCGGCTGCGCGACGCGGCCAATCAGGCGCTCCGCGACGAGAAACTGCCGTGGATCGTCTACGGATCGTTTTCCGGGTTCCACATTTTCACCGATCCGACGGGCCTGCGCCCCTCGGCCGCGGACATCGAGGCGGGCAAGCTCGACTATCGCGTCTTCAAGACGCCGCCGGCGCGCTCGCTAGCCGTGAAACTGCGTTTGGGGATGTTGTTGCACGGCGTAGATATCTTTTCCTGGCCCGGTGGCCCCACGTCGGCCGCGCACACCGAGGACGATCTGGCGCAAACCGTTGAAGCCCTGCGGCGAACGGTGCGCATGCTGCGCGACGAAGGAGAGATTGCGTAAAGCGGCAAACGCAGGCGCTTTGCTATAGAAGACGTTGTAAAGGGTGCCACTGGTGGCTCACCCACTAGTGCAGGATTAGGTGATTCACACTGGTGGACAAGCCACCAGTGGCACGCAGTGGATAGTCGTTCCACCCAGCACGGACATTTAAAATCATGACGATTTGGGATTCCTTGAAGCTCGACGGCCGGAGGGCGCTCGTGACCGGCGGCAGCCGGGGTCTGGGGCTGGAAATGGCCCGCGCGCTGGGCGAGGCCGGCGCCGCGTTAGTCCTGGTCGGCCGCGACGCCCAGCAACTCGAAGCCGCCCAGCGCGAGTTAGCAGCCACGTGCAAGGCGCCGATCTCCCTGCTACCGGCCGATCTGTCGGCACCAGCAGAAGCCGAGAAGATGTGTCAGCAGGCGCTTGCGCAGTTCGATTCGATTGACATTCTGATCAATAACGTCGGCGGCCGGCGGATCAACGTTCCGACCGAAAGTCTGGAATTGGCCGATTGGCAGCGGATTGTCGATTTGAACCTCACCCAAGCGTTTCTATGTACCAAGCTGATTGGTGGCGCGATGCTCCCGCGCGGGCGCGGACGCGTGATCAACGTGGCGTCGATCTCGGCGCTCGTGGCCGGCAAGCAGATGCGCGGCCGCACTTACGAAACGACCAAAGCAGCACTGGCCATGTTCACCAAGGCCGTGGCCGCGGATTGGGCTCCGCATGGCGTCACGATCAATGCCATCGCGCCTGGCACATTTCTCACCGACGCCAATCGTCGCTGGTTCGGCGAGCGACCCGAACTGCGACAAGAGATCGAGGCGACGATTCCCATGGGCCGCCTGGGCGAGCCGCGCGAAATCGGCGGCCTCGCGCTGTACCTGGCCAGCGATGCGGCCAGCTACGTCACCGGCTCGATGATCGTCGTCGACGGCGGTCGATTGCTGTGGTAGCCGCGAACGCTAGTGCGACAGCCGACGCGAGATTTCCATAACGTCGGAAAAGTAAGTGTGACAGTGCGGGCAGAGCGTGTAGCAGACACGCACCTCGCGTTTGCACTTCGGACAGATTTTCGTATCCCGCGCCGCCATGCTCGATTGAATGAGGCTCGAGCCCGAGCTGCCCGCCATGTCGTTTGACGGCGCCTCCTCGTGCACCGGACGATCGTCGATCGCCGGCGGCGGCCCGATCAGGTCGGCGATGGCATCCTCGCTCAAGGGCTCGGGGAGCTTGGGAACGAGGACGCGGGCCTGACACTTCGGGCAAAGCCCGGTCTGGCCGGCGTACTTGTCCTTGACCTTCAACAAGTGCCCATTCGGGCACTGAAACTGAATCGACATCCGGCGACCCCTCCGGCTGCGCAGCAACCGAAACGTTTGTGTCGCGATGCCTCGCCGCGCCCGTCGCGGCGTCTCTATCCCCAGCCTTCGGCCACGCGCCAAAGGGTGTCCGTCAATGATTGAAGGAGCAAGCGCGGCTTCAGCGCGACTTGCTGACTAGGACACGACAGGGCCGGATGAAAAGAATGGATGAAACGGACTAGCGCCCCCGCCACGCCCGAGAGTCAGGCGCAACCGCGCGAGCCGCACATAAGAAGCCCCCGCGGCAACAACCCATCCCCCTGCTCGTACTGTACTCACAGCCTTACAGGAAATCCAGAGAAGTTGCTCCAAGCTGCCTTCCAGCTTGGCAGAGCACACACTCACACGCGACGCGGGAGAGGCCTGAAGGCGCCCGAGCGCGACCGGGTTACCCGTCGAGGACCTCGACGCGCGCCGGCTCGTTTAGGGCGCAAACGATCTGACTTGTAACATCGCGACCGAGAGGTCCCTCGCTAAGTTGCGTGCGCACCTGCCGGGCCGTTTCTTCGCTTGGCAATGCGGCGAAGATGGTCGGTCCCCAAGACGACTGTGCGACGCCGACAACGCCCAGGCGCCGCAACTCGTCGACCGTGGCCTCAGCCAGGCTCGTGGCGAAGACACCCCCTTGCTGCGGCGCAAAGCAGCGGCCTGCTTCCTGGCCGTAGCGATACAGCGCCTGACTGAAGAGATCGAAGCGCCCTTCCATGGCCGCCGGCAGCAGGCCCAGCATCGCCTCTCGGCACATGCGTGCCGAGGCCTCAAGCGACACGGCAGGCAGGCCTTCAAATGCCCGACGCTCTGCCTCGCCCGAGAGCCCTTCGCAATTTGCCTGTCGCACGAGGAGGAACCGCCACTGTGTGGGAATGGGGACTCGACATAAAAGCGGTGCCACTTCGCTCTCGGCGCTTTTGCCCGCCTCGGCAATCAGCCCTCCGTGAAAAAACCCGTACAGGCCCACGGCCGAGCGCCGGCCTCGCCCAAGCGTTTGCGCCAAGGCAGCCGTCGCAGGTTCAGGCAAGTTAAAAAGCGCCGTCATGCCCTCCGCGACAGCCAGCGCCAATTGCGTGCCGCTTCCCAGGCCGACGTGCGCCGGGGGGGTTTCGAGGATTTCGATGCGGCAAAGCCCCGCGCGATTGAACCAATCGGCCTCGGCGACCCGTTCGGCATGGCGCAGCGCGATCTCAGCCGACGGTCCCTCGGTCGAGAGTCTGTCGGCTGCAGTCATCCTCAGCCGCACGGCCGGCGCGTCGACCATCGCCCCCACCCCGCCGAACTCGCGCGTTCCGGGCTGACCAAAGGCGAACAAACCGAAGTGCAATCGGCTGCCCGTAGTGACAAGAACCGCGCGGCGAGACATGCACTTCCTTACGGCGCGGAGGACGCGCCCGGGCGGGAGGGGTGAAATTCAGGATCGGCCGCGTTTTCTCTCTGGTCATCGAGCGCGTGCCGAAGGAAATCTTCGAGAAACGCAAAGGCGCGATCTTCGGCAGGGCCGGCGGTTTTTTCCACCAGCACCGCCAGGCGACGCATCTCGGCCGTGATCGTCTCGGCCGGCAGAAAGTTGACGCGTGTGGCCAGGATCGCTGCCTCGACCACGGCGTGCTTGGCCCGATTGAAGCCCAAAAAATCGCGCAGCACGCCCCGTTCGACGACTTCGGCAATCAGGCAGGCCCGGGGCTCGCTAAGATCGATTTCTCGAACTTCGAAGGCGAACCAGCGGCAGGCATCAGCCAGGACCCAAATGTCCCTTCGCGAACCCGGAATGAGCCGCGGCAAGGTCTCGAGCCGGCCCACGGCGGCCCGCGCCAACAGCTCGACATCATCCGTGACGTGAAATACGCCCTGCCGGCTGCGCACCAGGTTTTTGAGCGTGGTTGAAGTCTGATACGGGCGCAACCTCAGCCGCGAGATTCCCTCGTCGACAATCGGGCCCATCGGTGCAATATGCACCGAACCGTCGTCGTTCGTGGTGGTAACGATGCCTTCGAGAATCATGTTGGCGGCAGGGGTAGTTAAAGGCCCGAACCTAAGCGGCCATTGGCGCACACCCGGGAAAAATCCAGCATACCGCCGCGCGGCTTCACGCTGAAGGACCGGCCGCGCGAAGGTAGTGGCCGCGAACTCCCTCTCCCTCCGGCCGCCGGGAGAGGGACCCGACCGCAAACGCCGTCCTTAAGATTTCTCATCCGACAGATCGCAAGGAGGGGAGTTTTTAACGCGCCGGCCCGCGTGGCTGTCCTCGGCCACGGTGAGCAGTCCCCAGTTGAGCGCTTCGTCCTGCCGATAGTCCTTGCCAAGCGTCAGGGCCGTGCGCGCTTTGGCCAGTTCGTAGCCAAGGTAAAAGGCGTGGCTTGCCTCGAGCGGACGCTTGCTTTCGTTCTGGATGCGCGCCAGTAGCTCGTAGGGATCGGTGCCCTGCAGGTGAAGTCCGGCGCTGATCACGTGCAATTGGCCCGAGTCTACGAAAACTCGATAATTCGGATCCTTGATCTCCCGCGCAAGTCGCTCGAGCTCCGCGGCCCCGCGCTCGTGAACACGCGCGTCTCGCAGCATCACCAGTCGCTCGTCGACGTGCTTCGGCAGAACCTTCTTCTCGACGGCATGAAACGCCAGGCGCCGCGCCACATCGCATTCCCGCACTGAGCTGCGCGCCCAGTTGATGACCTGCGTCGTCAGCACACTGTCGATGCGCAGCTCCTGACAGAAGCCGATCAGCATGGCATTGACGCCAGCCGAATCGACGTCGGTCAGCTCCGTGAGGTTACCGATCCCCATCATCATCGCCGTGTTGGGATAGCGGCGGCGCACGTCGAGGTACCGCCCCAGGCTGCGGGCAAAGCCGAAGCCGATCGGCTCGAGAATCGGGTCGAGGCGCACAGGCACGTTTGCGGCCTGCAATCGCGCAATCGTATCGTCGAGTCCAGCCAGCGATTCCGGGACGTCCGGCACGACGACGACCTCACATCCCCAATCGACGGCGCGCTGGACGTTTGTGGAATTCACCGACAGGACCAGCTCAGCCCCGGCCCGGACGGCGCGTTCGACCTCGTCGGGATTCATGCTGTCGATCGAGATACGCAACGACTCGTCGCGGAGCATGCGCACGGCATCAGCAACGTCGGCCCAGTCCTCGCCGGGATTGCAGCCCAGGTCGATCACATCCGCGCCGTCAGCGGCCAAAGCACGGGCCTCGCGCAGCAGTTCCTCACGTGAGAGGCGCGGCGCATGATTGATTTCGGCCAGTATTTCCATCGAGTATTTGCCGTAATCGGTGTGCTGTGTCCCCTCGGCGCTAAACCACTCAGGCAGGTCGCGCAAATCCTTCGGTCCGCGATCGACGGGGACGCCCGCCGCCGTCTGCACGTCGTGCAAGTCGCCCAGGCAATAACCGGGCAGAACCACGCGCGTTGTGCCGGCAGGGAGCGCCAGTCGCTGCGCCACCCAGCGCGGGGTCATCAGCGCCGCGACCGATATGCCCAACACGCTCACCGAGTAATCGAAGTCGGCGCGCGGGGCCAGATCCGCCAGCACGTTGTGCAGGCTCTCCGCGGCCAATCGACCCGTGACGAAATGGACATGCTCTCGGTTCATCGATCGATGGCGCGCCGTGCTGCCCGGCAGTTTGCAAATACCAAGGCGCGGGTCCTCAATGGCCTCCGTTAACGGCCACAATTTGCCCGGTGATGAACGCGGCCGCCGGCGAGGCAAGGAACGTTGCGGTGCGGGCCACATCCTCGGGCGTGCCCCAGCGGGCCAACAGCGCTTCGCGCACCGCGCGGTCTTGCCAATCCTGCGAGGCGTTTTCACCCCAGGAGGTTTTGATCCAGCCCGGCGCCAGGCAATTGACGCGCACGTGCGGGGCGAGCGAACGAGCAAGGCTTTTGGTAAAGGCCATGATCGCCCCCTTGGTGGTCGCGAACAGTTCGCCGCTGTCACCGGCCATGCCGCTTTCGGCCTGATCCCAACCGACGTTCAAAATCACGCCACGGCCGGCCGTTTTCATTCGCGCACCGGCGAGCCGCGAAAGCGCGATCGTTCCGCGTACATCGACCTGCCAAAGCGCGTCGAGTTTCTTTTCAAAGGGCCAACGTGCGGCTTCGCCCGTGAGCGTGTCGGCGCCGGCGTTGTTGACCCAAATATCGACCTTGCCGCGCCAGGCCCAGGCGCGGTCGACAAACTGTCGCGCTTGCGCCGGATCGGCAATGTCGGCCATTTCCACGGCGGAGTCCGCTCCCTGCCGGCGCACGGTATCCGTCACCGCCCGGGCGGCCTCGCTCGAGCGCCGGCCGTGGACCAGCACCGCGGCGCCGGCGGCCGCAAATTCGAGCGCAATCGCGCGACCGATACCGCTGGTAGAGCCTGTGACGACCGCGGTTAGTCCCTGAAGCGAGGTCATGAAGCTTATTTGGAGAGTGAGCGATTGAGTTCGGATGAGCCGGTTTATACTTAACTTGTAGTCCCGGCCAGGGCCGCGGACAAGGAATGCCGCGTGGCGCTGCGGGCCTTCCTCCGCCCGCACTATCGAGCGCTCGAGGTGCACGCGCCACCGTTCGGTCAGGCGCGGCTCGCGTTAGCGGTTCGCGGCGTTACAATCTCTGCTTCTCGGCGATTTGTTTTCCACTCACGCGTCCTCTCTCGATCCGCCCGCGGAGCCCCGATTCCTGAGCGACATGGACAATCCCATCCGTGCAGAACTGATCCGCGACCGGCTGGCGACGACCGCCTTTGCATTCCGCGGGTACAACAACACCAACTTGGGGCGGACGGCCGAGCTGCTCGAACATCGAGTCTACGGGCCCGTCGTCGAGCGGTATCTGCGCGAAGACTCGGAAGCCTGCTCCGAGGCGACGGGCCGCAAGTTCGATCTGGTGAGCCGCGTGCGATCGCGGCGCGAAAGTTCGCTGGACACCTTCGCCGAAGACATTCCGCTGATCGTGGCCGTAGAGCGCGCCCAAATCGCGCTCTTGAAAGAATTCTTCGACATCGACTATCGCCGGTCGCGACTGGCGCTGGGCTACAGCATCGGCGAGATCGCGGCCCTGGTGTGCAGCGGTGTCTACGAAATGCCCGACCTGCTGAGACCGCTTCTGTATTTGTCGGATGATTGCGTCGAGTTGGCGAAAACCGTGACCATGGGGGTCGTCTTCTCGCGCGGGCCGGCGCTCGACCTGGACGCCATTCTCCGCCTGTGTACCAAGATCACGGCCGAAGCGCACGGCATCATCGATATGTCGAGCCATCTGGCCCCTAATACCGTGCTGCTGCTGGGGCAGAACGCAACGATCGACCGCTTCAAGGAGCTCATGCCCGAGGCGCTGGGAAAGCAGGTCCACCTGCGGAAGAATTCCTACAAATGGCCGCCGTTGCACACGTCGATCTTGTGGAGCAAGAATCTTTCGAACCGGGCGGCTGCCACCATGCAAACGGTGCGCGGCGGTTTTATCGCGCCGGTGCCCCCCATACTTTCGATGGTAAACGGTAAGGTCGCGTACAACGACTACAACAGCCGCAACCTGATGAACCGCTGGGTCGATCAGCCGCAGCGAATGTGGGATTCGATCAACGAGCTTTTGACGATGGGAATCGATCTGATTCTGCACGTCGGCCCCGAGCCGAATCTGCTTCCGGCGACGTTCCAGCGCATCAGCGATAACGTCAACGCCCAGGTGAATCGCTGGTCCTTAAAGAGCAGCCTGGGCCGGCGCGCCGTGATGGGCATTGTGCGACGCCCGTGGCTGGCGAAGGTGATCACCTCGCGGGCGGCGATTCTACGTACGCCGTTCGTCGCGCATGTGGTTGTCGAGGACTGGCTGCTGGCACAAGAAGTGCGATAGCACGGAGTCCGGCGAGAAAGTTACTTTTCGGCGGACGGTTCGGCCGCATCCGCCAGCGGCAGTTCGTAGCACACGGCTTCCTCGTGATTCCGCACAAGTAGCTTGTTGCCGGAAATCGCCGGATTGTTCCATGTCTTAGCCGTCAGCGCCGTGATGCGCCCCAGCTCGACGAAGGATTTTGGCTGCGGGTCGACCAGGGCCAGTTCGCCCGCTTCCCCTTGCACCAGCAGCAAATCACCGACCAGCAGCAGTTGCCCGTGCTGGTAGCGACCGCCGCGCCAGCGGCGCTTCCCGGTCTCGGCTTCGACGCAGCACAGGACACCGTCGTCCAGTGCGTAGACGAAGTTGTCGAGAAGAACCATGTCGGCAAACTTCGATTTCAGATTGCGCAGATTCCGATCGGCCCACAACTGCTCAGCGGTGAATATTCCATCGCTACCAGGCACGATGCGCAACAGCGCGCTACCGATTCCGTAGCCGGCCGAAACCAGCACCGTGTCGTCGCCGGTGACCAGCGGTTCGGCACACTTGGGATTCGGTTCTGGCCAGTCAAAGGTCCACAAGATCCGACCGTCGGCCGGGTCATGCCCGGCAACATTCGGCCGATTGATGATCACGATCTGCCGCCGCCCGGCGAGCGTGGCCAAGAGAGGCGAACTGTAGCTGGAGGCCGCGCTGCCGGCGTGCCATAGTTCGTCGCCCGTCCGCTTGTCGTAAGCGACCAGCGAATGCCCGTCCGGCCCGCCGGCCGAGACGACTACCGCGTCGTCGACGATGAGCGGCGAGCAACTCTTACCCCATTGGGGCTGAAGCTCCGGCGTGTCGGCGCCGTTTTCCTTGGCCACGTCGTGCGACCAGAGTCGCTTTCCCGTCGCCCCGTCGAGGCAATTCAAAAGGCCCCGCGCCCCCATCGTGTAGACGCGTCCCTCATCGATCGTCGGCGTGGAGCGTGGGCCGACGCCGGCCAGGACCTCTTCGAACCGGGTCTTGTCGGCGTGATACCAGACGGGCTTACCGGTCGCCAGTTCGTAACAGACCACCAGCTCGTTTTCGCCGCGCTGCTCTTGCGTGACGGCGTAATTACCGACGATGGCAAACGAGCTCCAGGCCGCGCCGATCGGGCGGCGCCACAGCTCGCGCGGTGGGTGGCTCGACCAGTCCCGCGACAGCCGTGGCTCCGACACGCGACCGCTGCGATCCTTTCCCAGGAATTGGGGCGAATCGTCAGGCGTCGTCGTGCTCAGGTCGGCGGTGCCCCCCACGAGATCGGCAAATTCGCCGGCCAAGGCGACATCGTGCTTGGGCGTCCAACGCCAGGCGAGCTTGGGAACGACGTCCCCGGATGTTTCGTCGATGCGCACCAGGAGCATGCCGATGCCGACCAGGCCCCCAAACGCGGCAAGCGTCCTCAGCCGCCCGCCCCACGACCAGGGCGCGGTGACCACCAGCCAGCCGAAGATTCCCAATGCCGTGCCGGCGATGGTCGAGGCCGACGTCAGGAAGGCAACCTGGTGATCCTTGTTTTCGCCGATCTGCGCCCATGCGCAGACGGCGCCAGCCGCCACGATCGCCAACGCGACCAATCCCCACCGCAGCGCGGGGGCGGGGCTCGCGTTTCCCTGCGGCCAACGTCGCGCCATCTCGGCCATCATGGTCGGCTATTCCGTGCGACTGGTGACTTCCAACAGGTGCCAGCCGAATTGCGTGCGCACGGGCCCTTGCACCTGGCCGACCGGCGCGCTGAACACGACTTTGTCGAATTCCGGCACCATCCGGCCGGGCGCAAATTCGCCGAGATCACCCCCTTGCTGGCCCGACGGGCATTGCGAATGCTTCTTCGCCAGGTCGGCGAAATCAGCGCCCGCTTCGATCTGCGTTTTCAGGCTTTCGCAGGTTTCCTTGGAAGGGACCAGAATGTGACGTGCTTTGGCTTTCTTCGCCATCGATTTGCCTCCACGGTTGGCAGAAAACTGACCCCTGGTGTTGTTATCGAGCTGAGCATGCGCCGGCACGCGGGCTGGCCCAGCGCACGCTCGTGCAGCATGACCACCATGCGGCTGATCGACGCTCTAGTCCGCAGCTACGGGCGCGGCTGTCCCGGGTTCTCTTGCGTTCCGCCCGGCGGCGGCGAATCGACATTTTCCGACGGTGGCGGCGGAGTATAGTCTTTGTCCGATTTGCCACAGCCGGCACAGATTAAAGACGAGAGCACCACGAACGTGGAGAAAAGCCTGAACTTCACGGGTAACGTCCTTGTGATTGATGATCCTGTCATTTGACGCGCAACGAACTTCGTCGCGCCATCATTATCCTTGTCAGCAAAGTCGACCGCGCCCGCCACGCGCCGCGGGGGGCGCGGTCGCCAATGCGTCTACTTCTTCGGAGGCGATGCGATGCCGATCGCGCCTACCGCGACGCGGCCGCCGGCGTCGCCGACGGGCTGCGTGAACTTATCAGGATTCGCGTGTACGACCAGCCCACGCCCCAGGATCGAATGCGGTCCTTCGAGCTCGAGCATGCTGTCCTTGATGTCGATCTTCGCGACGCCGTCTGCGCCGGCCGTGATATTTCCCAGGTCGCCGACGTGACGTTCCTTGTCACCGGGCTTGCCGTGCATCTTGTTTTCCGGATTGAAGTGGCCTCCGGCGGACATCCCGTCGGTGCTGGTCACGTCGCCGAACTGATGGACGTGGAAGCCGTGTTCACCCGGCTTCAGACCGGTAACCGTGCCCGAGACGTGAACCGACTTGCCCTCTTTGGTGAAATACACCACTCCGGTCACGCCACTATCGCCCATGGGGATAAGGACGGAGACGGCACGGTCGGGACCGGCGGCCTCGCCTGCCGGCGCCTTGGCGTGCTGCCCCGTAACAACCGCGACGCACGCGAGCACGAAAGTGAGGGAAAGTAGAACACGCATGGGATCAAGTCTCCTCGGAATGGGAATCTCGGTGATGGACGAGCAGATGCGGCGCTCAGCGTGCAAAATTAGGGGTTAAACAGTGCTCACGCAAGCCTTCGCGCCCCTCTTTTCGCAGGGCGGGTAACCCTTGGGGGCCCGAACGGGTCGGAGCGCACCCTGTTAGAAATCGAAACGGGGCGATAGGATGGCGGCGTTCCCTCCCGCGCTGTGTGCTGATGAATGCCTCTTCGTGGGGGAGGCATGGCCGTGTCGTTCATTCCCTGGCCGCCTGCCCGCCGCGCGTTAAATGCCCGCCCTTCGGTTAACAAGGAATTTCACGATGCGAATGCTTGCTTTGCTCTCACTGGCCATTACGTGTTGCTCATCCCCAGCGGTCTTCGCCCAGGGACAGGGAAAGAAGCTGACGCCGATTCCCCGGCCTGGCGCAGCCGCCGCGCCGACCAAGGTAAATACCGCCGACGCGAGTTACGCGATGGGCTACAAAATGGGAACCAGCATCAAGCGCGGCAAGGTGCCCGTCGACACCGCGGCGCTGCTCAAGGGAATTCAAGAGGGAGTCACGGGCGCCAAGAGTGCCATGAGCGAAGAGGACATGGTCGCGACCTTAAAAGCGTTCGAGCAGGAAATCGTCGCGAGGATCCCCGAACAGAATAAACAAGAGGGTGAAGCTTTCCTGGCGGCCAATGCCAAGGCCGAAGGCGTGAAGACGACGAAGTCCGGACTGCAGTACAAGGTCGTGAAGGAAGGGACCGGCAAGGCGCCGACGAAGAACGATCAGGTCACGGTCCACTACCGAGGGACGTTGGTCGACGGTACGCCTTTTGACAGCTCATACGATCGCGGGGAGCCGGCGAAGTTTCCCGTGGCCGGCGTTATCCCTGGCTGGACCGAGGCGCTGCAGCTTATGAAGCTCGGCTCGAAGTACATGCTCTACATTCCCGCGGACCTGGCCTACGGACCTGTGGGTAGCCCGCCCGTGATCGGCCCGAACTCGACGCTCGTTTTCGAAGTCGAGTTGCTGGGAATTGGGGAATAGTGCGTCAGAGCCTCTTCCTCGGTCTAGCCTGCGTCCTCTTCGAGCTCAAAGGGATAACAACCGTGATTCACGTCATCGCCTCGATTCGCGTTGCCGCCGGGCGGCGCGCCGAGTTTCTCAAGGAGTTTCATGCGCTGGTGCCGGCGGTAAAGGCCGAGGCCGGCTGTATCGACTACGGCCCCACGGTCGACGTCGCTAGCGGTATCCCGGTGCAGGGTGCCTTGCGTGACGACGTGGTTACGGTCGTTGAGCGCTGGAAGGACCTCGACGCCTTGAAGGCCCACCTGGTCGCGCCGCACATGCAAACGTACCGCGAGAAGGTCAAAGGGCTGGTGCTCGGCATGGAACTCCAGGTGCTCGAACCGGCCTAACCGCGGTTCCCGGTGCGTAAGGATTGGCAGCCTTCGAGCGTTCGAAACATGAGTTGCCCGCGTGCCTACGCCTGACTAGGCTGACGGCGAGTGCCTGCATTGCTTCGCGCGGGCGCTACGCGACCCCATAGATGCTTCGCGCCCGCGGCCTCGTATAATGCAGACAGACCCTCTCGGTACTTGTCCGTCAGCCGACTTTCCATGATGCGAGAACTGCTCCAGCGGCTGCTTGACGACCTGGCCGCCGATCGGGCGACCGCTTATTGCCGCCTGGTCGAGACGCGCGGGTCGACGCCACAAAAAGCCGGCGCTGCCATGCTCGTGTTTGCTGACGGCTCACAGGCCGGCACCCTCGGCGGCGGCTGCGTCGAGGCCGAGGTCAAACGGCGGGCTCTGGCGGTGCTCGACGGGCACCGGCCCGAGATCTGCTCGTTCCAACTCGACAGCGATTACGGCTGGGACGATGGGCTGATCTGCGGGGGCCGCATGTTGGTGCTGGTCGAACCAATCGCGGCGCTCGGCGAAGCCGACTATTTCGTTCGCCTGCGGCAGGCTCTCGACCGAGGACAGGGATGCATCGAAGCGATCGTCTTCGACGCCGAGAAAAGCGGTCTGCCGGCCGCGGCCTCGTTCCTGGTAAGTCCAGACGGATCCTTGATCGCCAGCCGCCATACCGGCACAACGCAAACGCTGCCGGCCGTGGTAGCGGAAGGCCTCGCTGAAGCCGCTTCTCGCCCCCGCGCTCAAACCAAATCCGGAATCGCTTATTTACCGCAGCGCGCCCGCGCGAGGCTCTTGATCGTTGGCGGCGGACACGTTGGCCAGGCCGTTGCGAATTTGGCCGTGGATCTGGATTTCGACGTGTGGGTACTGGATGACCGGGCTGAGTACGTCGAGCCATCGCGATTCCCGCGCGCTCAGCGGCTGATTCACGGCGACGTCGGCGTTATGCTCGCGCAGCTCGACATTACGACTGACACGTATGCCCTGATCGTGACGCGCGGGCATAATCACGACGAGGAGGCTCTCTATCATTTGGTCGATCGCGGCGCGCGCTACGTCGGCATGATCGGCAGCCGGCGGAAGATCCGCCTGATCTTCGACGATCTCGAGGCGCAAGGCGTATCGCCCGAGTCCTTGGCCAAGGTCTTCGCTCCCGTGGGGATCGAGATCGGTTCGCAAACCGTTCCGGAAATCGCGGTGAGCATTCTGGCCGAGCTCGTGGCGCATCGAAACTGCGGCGGCCAGGTTCCGGGGCGCCCCACAGCAATCCACGCGTGCGACCCGTGAACGGCGCCTCGGCACGAGCGACCACTGGGCAGCCGCGTTACTTTGCCATTGTTCCCGCCGCCGGACGCAGCGCCCGGATGGGACAGCCGAAACTGCTGCTTCCCTGGCGCGGGAGCACCGTGATCGAGCACGTTCTGTCGGCATGGAAAGCCAGCCGCGCCGCCCGGGTCGTGGTCGTCGTCCATGCTGCCGATCAAGCGCTGGCCGAGGTGTGCCGGCGGGCGGGCGCCGAGGTCGTGGTACCCGCCGTGCCGCCGGAAGACATGAAAGCGAGCGTCGGCCACGCGCTTCGCTGGCTCACGGATCATGCGGCGCCTGGGGCCTTCGATGCGTGGCTCGTCGCGCCGGCCGACATGCCGCGCTTGTCGGCCGCGCTGATCGATGCCGTTATTGCGGCGCATGGCCCTGACGAAGCATCCATCCTGCGGCCGGTCAGTAATGGCCGGCGCGGACATCCGGTTCTTTTCCCGTGGACCTTGGCGTCGGCGGTCGAAAAACTGTCCGCGGACGAAGGGCTCGACGCACTTGTCCGGCGCAACCCGGTCCGAGAAATCGCCTGGACCGACGCGGGCACCTTCGAGGATCTGGACCTGCCGGCGGACTACGAGCGGTTGCAACGTGAAGAGAATCCGTGACGGCGGGCTATCCGTCCGGGGTGTGTGGCGCGAAAAGCGCGGCTTTTACGGCGTCCGGCCGTCCTTTACACTCGACTATGGGCACCCCGTCACTGACTGAACACCACGAAATTCCAGATCCTGGGCGGGCAAATCGGCTGGCAATCGGCCACGCGCAAGCCCCGCAATCTTTAGCCGCGATCTTTCAGCCATGGATGAATCCTCCACTGCCGGTGATGCGGGGCCGGGCGAGCCGTCTCCGGCCGCCGCCGCGCAAGCAGTTGGCGGGGGGAACAAGGCTGCGTTCTTGCGCAAACGTTGGAAGCCGCTTTTACTCGTGGCCGCCGTGTTGGCGGCCTTGGCCGGCTTGATCGTGCAGCGCATCCGGCAGGACGCCGCGAACGTGGCACGGATCGCCGCGGAGGAAGCTGCGGACGAAGACAAAAAGGTCTCGCGCCCTATCGACCCTTTCCTGTTCGGCGCCTTCACGCTACGCCCCAGCGAGACCGACCGGGTGGAATCGGGCATCAAGCCGGGGCATTGGACGATGGCGACGTTGGAAGTGCGCGCCAATTTCGATGATTTTCGCGGCGACCTGGTTTCCGAAATGGTCCCGTTCGGCGTTGAGCTCGCCAATCTGAGCAACCGTGGCCCGAGTCTGCTTTCGTCCCGCCCGGCCATTCTGCCCAAGATGCAAAAGAAGCTGCTCGACGTGGCATTGTTTACACCGGTTCATGGCCCGCAGCGTCAGGTAGCTTCCCGCTTGCTATCTTCCGGCGGGCGTGACGTGTGGAACGCTCGCGAGCTTTTGACGCTGCTCCCCGCCGAACAGTTCTTTCTGACCGTACTGACGCCCGAGATCGAGGACTATCGATATTTGCAGAAGCTCGATTCCATCCGCGCGCCCCGGGGCAGCCTGGACGACCGCGGGGCGCAAGCGCATTACCGCGTGTTGCTGCCGAAAATCACCGCGGCGGCGCCTCTGCCGGATCATGCCCTGTTCTGGACCAATACGGCTGTCGTGCTGTGGGACGGATTTGATCCCAAGCTCCTGAGTTCGGCGCAGCAGCAGGCCATGCTCGATTGGCTGCACTGGGGAGGTCAATTGATCGTCAGTGGGCCAGGCTCTTTGGAATTGCTGCGCGGCAGCTTTTTGGATGGCGCTCTGCCGGCCGCGGCGGGCGATAGCTGGGAGATGCACGACAAGACGCTCGCTCCCTTGGCGCGCGTCTCGCCCGATGCCTCGCGCACGCTCACGCTCGTGCACCCCTGGACCGGGCAACATCTGGATATCGCGGGGCGTGGCGCTTTGGTGCTTGTCGAAACCGACGAGCACGAGCCCCTCATTGTCGAGCGACAGGTCGGCCGAGGTCGCGCCGTGATGACTGCCTTTCGTCTGACGCAGCGTGGGCTGGTCGATTGGGCAAATTACGATGCACTTTTCAATTCGGTGCTGCTGCGCCGTGCATCGCGGCGCTTTGTGCGCAGTTGGGAGAATCGTGTCGGAGTCGCCTGGGCCGACGGTGTCGTCGAAGATTCGGCGCGCGTCTCGCAATTGCGTTTCTTCAGCCGTGATGCCGGTCGTGCGGCCGTTGAGCCACCGTCGGAGGACAGGTCTCCCTGGAAAAACGGCTTGCCGCCGCGCCGGTATACAACGACCACCACAGATTCGAGTATGCACCCCTGGGACGCCGAGTCACAACCGCCGCAGTGGGCGGGCGTGGCGACCTGGGACGACCAAAGCCAGGTTTCGCAAGCGGCGCGCGAATCGCTCCGGGACGCCGCCAGCATCTCCGTCCCGCGCGCGACTTTCGTGCTGTATATGTTGGGCGCCTACGTGCTGGTGCTCGTCCCCCTGAATTGGCTGATTTGTCGAGTGCTGGGACGCGTGGAAATTGCGTGGCTCACGGCGCCCGCCATCGCGCTGGTCTTCGGCGTGCTCGTGGTCCGTCTGGCGCAATTGAATATCGGCTTTGACAGCTCGGCCACGGAAATCGATATCGTCGAGGTGCAGGGTGACTACCCGCGGGCCCATTTGACGCGCTACTCGCTTCTGTACACGTCGCTCTCGACCGATTACGCGATCGAATTGGCGAACCCGTCGGCGGTCGCGCTACCGTTCGCCACGGCCCCGAGTCCGGGTGCGCGGCCAAGCCGGGAGGCGTCCACGTTGCGTCAGGAGTCGGGCACCGGCGCGTCGACGGTTGCACCGGTACAACTGCGAGATCTGGCGGTCTCGTCCAATGCGACTGGCATGATTCATACCGAAGAGATGTATGCGCTCGCCGGCCCACTCACATTGACACGCACGACGGGCTCCGGAACCTGCCAGCTTCACAACGGCACCGGGCTGCGCTTACATGATGCGATGATCGTCGAGCGCAACGAACGTCGCGCGACGCTGGGAACGCTCGAACCGGGGGCCGAAACAACGTTTTCGCTGCCGGTAGCAGGAAAGTGGAGCGATATCGCCGGCCGAGAGAAGCCAGCGCCGGCTGCCCCGCAGACCGCCTCGCGAACGATCGAACTTTCGGAACTCGATAATCTGGCACGACGCAGTATCGGCGCCGAGGAGCTTTGCCTCATCGCTTGGACCGACGACGACTTGCCCGGCCTGAATGTCAAACCGGCGGCGACGCAATCGCGGCATGCCGCGATCATCGTCGCACATCTGTCCTACGGACCGCCACCGCCGATTCAGATCGATTTCAACTCGCGCGCCCAGGTGGCCGACGGCGCTGAGGATGAGGACGAAGTCTCGAGCGGCGTTAGCGCTCTCGACCAAGCGCCGGTCGAGGAAACGCATGAAGCGAACCCACACGACCCGCACCCTGCCGGGCAACCATGATCGAGCTCATTGATTTCGGCAAGACCTACGGCGAGTACGTCGCCGTCGAGGGCCTGAACCTGAAGATCGAGGCCGGCGAGCTGTTCGGCTTCATCGGGCCCAACGGCGCGGGAAAAAGCACGACGATCCGCTTTCTCGCAACGCTCTTGAACGCGACGAAAGGCGAAGGAATCGTCAACGGGCACAGCGTCACGCGCGACCCGTTGGCCGTGCGGCGCAGCGTTGGCTACATGCCCGACAACTTCGGCGTTTACGACGGGATGAAGGTGTGGGAGTTCCTTGATTTCTTTGCCGTCGCCTATCAATTACCCCGCTCGCGGCGCAAGCAGGTTATCGGCGACGTGCTGGAACTGTTGGACCTGACCCACAAGCGCGATGATTTCGTGAACGGCCTTTCGCGCGGCATGAAGCAGCGGTTGTGTTTGGCCAAGACGCTGGTACACGATCCGCCGGTCCTGATCCTGGACGAGCCCTCCAGCGGACTCGACCCGCGCGCCCGGCTGGAAGTGAAGGCCTTGCTGCGCGAACTGCGGCGGATGGGCAAGACAATCTTGATTTCCAGCCATATCCTCACGGAACTGGCCGATTGCTGCACGTCGATCGGCATCATCGAGCGCGGACAACTGCTGATGCACGGACCGATCGACGACGTCTATCGACGCATCCGCACGAATCGCGTGCTGGAGATTCGTTTTCTCGAGCGTATGGAGGCCGGATTGTCGATCATTCGCAGCCGGCCCGAGACGCTCGACGTACACATCGACGGCACGCGGGCGCGCATCGAGATCGCCGGCGACGATGCTTGCCTGGCGGCTCTGCTGGAAGAGATGATCGCCGCCGGAGTGCGCATGCACTCGTTCGCCGAGCGCGATCCGTCGCTCGAAGACGTGTTCATGCTGGTGACCAAGGGGCTGGTGGCTTGATCGTCGGACGACGGCGTGGGATAGACCGGAGAGCGTGCGTGGCGGGACAGTAGCATGCCGCACACTTCAATTGCGGCTGACAATCGTGGAAGTGTCGAGGCAGTATGTATCTGCGCGAAAATCCCGTTCTGCAGCGCGAGTTGCTCGTCAACCTGCGCATGCACCGCGCTTTTCTGCTGCTCTTGACGTATGTCACGCTCTTGAGCGCGGTGGTCCTGTTCGCCTGGCCCTCGGCGCAGCGGATGGACATGAGCGCAAACCCCGAGGAAGGGAAAACGCTTGTCAATTTGATTTTCCTCGAGCAGTATTTGCTCGCCTCGCTCATGGCGCCCAGCTTCGCCGCCGGCGCCATCACGGGCGAAAAAGAGCGCAAAAGCTACGAGATGCTGCTGGCCAGCCCGCTGCGCCCGGGAGCGATCGTATTGGGCAAGCTGCTGGCCTCGCTGACGCACCTGGCGGTGCTGATATTTTGCAGCCTGCCGATCGTGATGTTGTGCCTGCCCCTGGGGGGCGTGTCGCTCTACGAAGTGCTGGCCGTTTATCTGGCCGTGATCCTCTCGACAATCACGTTCGGCATGATCAGCCTGGCGGCCAGCAGTTACTTTCGCCGCACGTCGTCGTCGTTGGTCGTTTCGTACTTGCTGGTGCTGCCATTGGCGCTGGCGGGGCTGTTCTTTTGGCAGGCCCTGGCCAGTCGGCCCACGGTACGATTGCTGGCCTGCGTCACGGTCCTGCCCGCGACGACGATCGCGATTTGCGGTCCGCTGTTCATCGCCACCAGCCGGCGGCTTTTGCACCCGCCCGACGTGGGCAGCGAGGGGAAGGAAGTGGTCGACGAGGAAACCGAGCAGCGGGAGGCAGTGGGCCTGATCATCCAGCGCGATCGATTTCCCGACAATCTTTTTGCGCCGGCCAAGCGCGACGATTTGCTCGCCGATGGCGCGAACCCGATCTTCGACAAGGAGATGCGCAGCGAAATCTTCGCCCAGGGGACGCTGATGCTGCGCGTCGTGATCATGGTCAGCATGGCGCTGGCGGTGCCGATGATGGCCGGCTTCTTGTTCTTCTGGCCTGACCAGGCTCCCTGGTACGTCAGCTATACGATCCTCTTCAATATGCTAGTGGGACCTGTATTCTCGGCCGGCAGTGTCACCAGCGAGCGCGAACGCGAGACACTCGACTTGCTTTTGGTCACCTTGCTGTCGCCGTGGCAGATCTTGTGGGGAAAGCTGGTTTCGGCCCTGCGCGTGGCGACGGTGCTCACTTGCTTTCTGTTGTGGCCGCTCGTGCTCGCTTGCGGACTGGTGTCGACCTATTGGCCCAATTGGCCGTCGATCTTGGGCTACGTGGCGACGGTGCTGTTGACGTCGGTGACGACTTCGACGCTGGCCCTGTTCTGTTCGGTCGTTTTCCGCAAGACGTCGGTTGCGATGATGATGTCGTATTTGCTGATGGCGATATTATTCTTGACGCCGATTGCGGTGGTCGAATTCGGGCGCGGAGTTCTTTCCGACGTGCCGTGGCTAGACCGCATTTCCTTTCTGAGTCCCTTTGGCGCGGTATTCAGCCTACCGCTTAACCATCGCATCCTGGGCGACCACGTACGCGTCGGCGACCCGATGATCTGGTATTCATTCGTGGCTTTTGACTTGACGCTGATCGTGGCCCTGATCGTCGTCATGTTGTGGCTGTTCAAAGTGCGGTGGCGCGTCGCGTCGTAGGAGAGAAATCTGACTTGATCGGAGGTCCGCATCAGTCGGCGATCGTCGTCGCGACGGTCCGATCGCGCCCGGCGAGTTTCGCGGAACGCAAGGCCTGATCGGCAGCAGCCATGATCGCTTGCTCGTCGAAACCTTGCCCGGCCGTGAAGCACACATAGCCGGCACTCGCCGTGAGCGGGTCGCCCGTCGAGCGCCCCGCTGAACCAATACTCGACCGCAGTCGTTCGACGATCCCGGCGGCCGCTTGGGGTTCGACGTCGGCGAGCAGCACTCCGAACTCGTCTCCACCTAGACGCGCCACGACGTCTCCGGCTCTGACCAAATGGCGCAACGCGCCCCCGACCTGCGCCAACGCGGCATCGCCTGCCGCGTAACCGGACGAGTCATTGATCCGCTTGAAATGATCGATGTCGAGGATCAGCAAACAGTGCGGCCTGCCGGTCGATCGCTGCCGGCGTACCGCATGAAGCGCGGTGTGCCACCCGCGCCGATTCAAAAGACCGGTCAAGGGATCGGTATCGGCAAGCGCAGCCAGGTGCCGGTGCCGCTGGGCATGGCGACGGGCACGCCGCCGCAAGTCGGCGATTTCTCCCAGCAGCCGGCAGAGAAGCCGAATTTCTCGCGGAGAGGCGTCGGCCGGCACAACGGCACGCGCCAGAGCGTCACTCGTTTCATCAAGAGCTTCGTCGACTTCACCGGCGCGGCGAACGCGCACCAGCGCGATTTCCCCCCGCGCCAGGCGTCGTGCGGTGCGCTGGTCGAACGCGGCATCGCCCTCGACGACAAGGACGTGCGGCATGCGCTTTGAATCGTTCGATGCATGGCCCGGAACGTCCGGCGAATCGAGGCACCGCAGGGCTTGGCCGTCGGCGACCGCGGCATGCCAGCGCGCAAGCAGCGTACGATCGTCAAGCAATAAATGGACGAGAATGGGTGACTTTCCAGGCATCTTGCGCATTCTAACATCGCAGCCGCCGCGGCCGATCACGGCCGACGAGCACTTTGCTTGCAGCCCTGCACGTGAGTGTTAAAATCTGACGCGACAGTCGATTGTGGCACGATGCCGCACGAGCGCCCTGGGGGAGACCACAGAATGAGCACCAAGGTCGGTGGAATCAGCGTTGCGCCGGCGGCCTGGACTCGGCGGCACCTCTTGGGCCTGGAAGACCTTACGGCCGAAGAAATCCGGCTGATTCTGGATACGGCCTGTTCGTTCAAAGAGGCCACCGACGGCTGCAAGAAAAAGCTCCCGTCACTCACGGGGCGGACGTGCGCCAACCTGTTCTTCGAGGCGTCGACCCGCACGCGCACCAGCTTCTCGCTCGCCGCGCGACGGCTGGGGGCCGACACGGTCGATTTCTCGGCCTCGGGCAGCAGCCTTTCCAAGGGCGAAACCTTTATCGATACGGCCAAGAACATCGAGGCCATGGGAATCGACCTCGTGGTCGTGCGGCATCGCACGCCGGGCACCCCGCATCTGTTGGCCCAGAACCTGTCGTGCGCCGTGGTAAACGCCGGCGACGGCCCGCACGAACATCCCACGCAAGGGCTGCTCGATATCATGACCATTCGCGAGCAGCTCGGCCGCATCGAGGGGCTGACCGTCGCCCTGGTCGGTGACATCGCCCATAGTCGCACGGCGCGTTCGAATATCTGGGGCCTCAAGAAACTTGGCGCGCATGTGATCGTGTGCGGCCCTTCGACACTCGTTTCGCCCCTGTGGCAAGAAATCGGCGTGGAAGTATCTCACGATTTGGACAAGATCCTGCCGCGTTGCGACGTGCTGAACCTGCTGCGCATCCAGTTCGAACGGCAGACGACACGTCCCTTCCCCTCAGTACGCGAATACGCCCTGCTGTACGCCATGAACGGCGAGCGGCTCGCAAAAGCCAAGGACGATATCCTGATCCTCGCCCCAGGACCGATCAACCGCGGTGTCGAACTGACGCCGGACGTGGCCGACGGACCACATTCGGTAATTCTCGAGCAAGTCACCAACGGCCTGGCGGTGCGCATGGCAGTGCTGTGGTTGATCTGCGGTGCCCTGTGAGCCACGTGCCGACACGCAGTGCAGTGGCGCGGCTGCGTGAATACCGAAAAAAGAACTCTGAACATCACAGCCGGAAAACCATTCCATGTCACGCATCTTGATCCAAGGAGGCCGCGTCATCGATCCCAGCCAGCAGGTGGATCGCGTGACCAACCTGTTGATCGAGAATGGCCGCATCGCCGGATATGATGTGCACGCCAACGGGCAGGACCTGATCCTCGACGCGCGCGGCAAGATCGTCTCGCCCGGGTTGATCGACATGCACGTCCACCTGCGCGAGCCCGGCCGCGAAGAGGATGAAACGATCGCTACCGGCACCGCCGCGGCGCTGGCGGGCGGGTTTACGTCGATCGCCTGCATGCCGAACACCGAGCCGCCGCTCGACACGCAGGCGCAGGTCGAATTCGTCCATCATCAAGCCACGCTGGCGGACAATTGCAACGTCTATGTGATCGCCTGCGTCAGCAAGAATCGCGAGGGCAAGGAGCTGGCCGAGATCGGCCAATTGGTGCAGGCCGGAGCCGTCGGTTTCACCGATGACGGCACGCCCGTATTCGACGCGGAACTGATGCGCCGTGCCTTCGAATACTCGTCGATGTTCGACAAGCCGATCCTGAATCATGCCGAGGTGCGCGAGCTGACCAGCGGCGGCGTCATGCACGAGGGGCTGGTGTCGCTGCTCCTGGGTCTGCCCGGCATGCCGGCCGCCGCCGAAGACGCCATGGTGGCGCGCGACATCTTGCTGGCCGAGGCGACCGGCGGGCGAATCCACATCATGCACATCTCGACGCAAGGAAGCGTCGAGCTGGTGCGCCGGGCCAAGCGCCGCAATGTGCATGTCACTACGGAAATCTGCCCGCACCACTTCACGCTGACCGATGACCGCCTGAAGACGTTCGACTCGAACTGCAAGATGAGCCCGCCGCTGCGGGCCGCGCGCGACGTGGCCGGCTGCATTGCCGGGCTGGTCGATGGCACGATCGACGTGATCTGCACCGATCACGCACCGCACGCGCTGGAAAAGAAAATGCAGGAGCTCGATCGAGCGCCGTTCGGCATCGTCGGCCTGGAAACGGCGCTGGGACTGGTCGTGACGCGCTTGATTGAACCGGGCCATCTGACCTGGCCGCAGGCGATTGAGAAAATGACGATCAATCCCGCGCGCGTCTTGGGGCTGAAGAAGGGAACGCTGGCCGTGGGAGCCGACGCCGACGTAACGATCATCGACCCGCAACGGAAATGGGAAGTCGACCCCACGAAATTCGCCTCGAAGAGCAGCAATTCGCCGTTCGCCGGCTGGACGCTGACCGGCCGGGCCGAAACCGTCATCGTGGGCGGGCGAGTCAAATACGAGGCGCCGGCGAATTAGCCGGCAGCTGGTTCACGTGGCTTTTGCCGGACGCAACGGGCTTTGACTGAGGACGAATTTCTTTTGTCCAGCCCCCGCCAGAAACGCCACCGTAGCGGTGCGTCGCGGACCGCTGCCCGATAGGGCAACGACCTTGCCCAATCCGTATTCTGGGTGTCGCACGACCATTCCCTGGAAGAAGGAATCTGGCGCCACGCCCGAGGGCGCCGGAGCCGTCGAGGCAAACAGCTCGGCCGCGGTCTGTAACGACTTGCCATGCCAGGCCGGTCCCACCGGACGCGCAGCGACCGTGCTGGCCGGCGCGCTGGATCGTGGCAATGTATTTTCTTCAGCGCTGGTTTCCTCTTCCAGCGCCCCAAAGGCAAACGAAACATCGTCCTCGTCGTCTGGATGCACCTGGCTCGACTCGTCGACGTCGCTCGCCGGAGTCGCCATCGTCGACAGCGGGTCCATCCACGCTTCTTCGGTTTGCTCGATTTCATCGAGCGGCAGCTCGAACAGGAACATGCTGGGAATGCTCATCCGGCGCAGGCCGCGAAATTCGCGACTTTGCGCCAAGCTGAGGTGCAGCTCCTCCTGAGCGCGTGTGATCCCGACGAACAAGAGCCGCCGCTCTTCCTCGAGATCGTCGGCTTCGTTGCGGCTGCGCTCGTGCGGAATCAGGCCGTCCTCGACCGCCGCGATGAAGACGACCGGGAATTCGAGCCCCTTCGACGCGTGCAGCGTCATCAGCGTGACACGATCTTCGGTCGCGTCCCAGGCGTCGGTATCGGCGGTCAGGCTGGACTCTTCGAGAAAATCCGCCAGGCCCGAGTCGCCGGCATTCCGCTCGTCGAATTGCCGGGCGGCGGTGAGCAATTCCTCGATGTTCGCCAGCCGCTCCTGGTCCTCTTCCAACTCGGAATTGGCGAGAAACTCGCGGTAACCCGTTTCCGCCAGGACATGCCCCAGGATTTCTTCGACCGAACCGCCGGCCAGCGCCACCAGCCGATCGATCATGGCCACGAAGCGGGCCACGACGATCGCGGTGTTCTTCTTCAATCCTTCGACCATGCCACTTTCGCGGGCCGCTTCCAGCAGTGTCAAGCGATACTGATTCGCATGCCGCGCCAGACGCTCGAGCGTGGTCTTGCCGATGCCGCGAGCCGGCGTATTAACCACGCGCAGGAACGCGACGTCGTCGCGCGGATTGTTGATCAACAGCAGGTACGCCAGGACATCCTTGATTTCCTTGCGCTGAAAGAACTCCAAACCGTTGACGATCTGATAAGGAAGCCCCTGCTCGCGCAGGGCAAATTCCAAGGCCCGCGAGAGAGCGTTCACCCGATAGAACACGGCGAAATCGCGCGGCCGCCGGCGCCCGGCGCGCACCTCGTCGGCAATGCGAGCGGCGATCGTGTCGGCCTCGGTGCGCTGCGTCGCATAACGGACGAACCGCACCGGCGCGCCTTCCTGATTGTCGGTGAACAGATCCTTGTGTTTGCGCCGTTTATTATTGCTGATCAGGCGCGCGGCCACGCTCAGAATGCGCTTCGTGCTGCGATAGTTCTGTTCCAACCGCACGATGTGGACATCCGGAAAATCTCTTTCGAACTCCAGGATGTTGCTCAGATTCGCGCCGCGCCAGCCATAGATCGACTGATCGGGATCGCCCGTCACGGCCAGGTTGGGATAATCGACCGACAAGGCGCGCACGATCTTGTACTGGGCCAGGTTCGTGTCCTGGTACTCGTCGACCATGATGTAGCGATAGCGGGCGTCGAGCTCGGCGCGGATTTCGGGGTGCTCGTGCAGCAAGGTCACGGTGTGTACGAGCAAATCGTCGAAGTCGACCGCGCTCGAAGCCAGCAACCGCGCCTGATACGCCGGATAGACGCGGGCCACGATGCTGGCCAGCGGATTACCGGGCCGGGCCGCGTACTGTTCGGCCGTGACCAGGCGATTCTTGGCATGCGAGATCACGGCCGCGATCTGCTGCGGCGTATAGTGCGTCGCGTCGACTTGCTGCTCGTCGATCGACCGGCGTAGCGCCTGCAGGCTGTCGGACGTGTCGTAGATCGTGTAATTCTCGCGCAGCCCAATGAGCGACGCGAACTCGCGCAGCAGCCGCGCGCAAAAGCGGTGAAACGTGCTCAACTGCACCGGTTGCCCGGGAGCCAAGAGATCGACGCGGTTGCGCATCTCTTCGGCGGCTTTGTTGGTGAAAGTCAGCGCGAGAATGCTGCGCGGGGGGACGCCCTGCCGCAGCATGTTGGCGATGCGGTGCGTGATGACGCGCGTCTTACCGCTGCCCGGTCCGGCGAGAATCAACAGCGGTCCATCGATGTGCTCGACCGCGTCGCGCTGCGCCGACGTCAGGCCGTGAAACAAATCCTTCAACGATATTCCCCGCGTGACGACCAAACCAGAAAAACGCGCGATGGCATGTGCCACCGCCATCGTGGAATTATAGGCATTTTCGAGAGTTTTGTAGTGAGACCCGGCTGCATTCCTGGCGTCGCTCGCCGCTCGGCGGTACACGAATTTCCCGAGCGAGAGGCACAAATGAATGCGGCGGCGGCGCGGCGCCCACTCGTCGGGAAACGCCGTCAAGGGACGCGCCGCGTCGGGCCGCATGAATCCGCAAACTCGTCCTGCGTGCTGCGGTAGCGCCTTCGCGTGCGCTGCGTCTCTCACTGCCCTGCTAGCATCGCGATCGCGCGACACCGAAAAAAATACTAGGCGAAAATCGCATCGAGTCGTTATACTCACGCTCGGTTCGAGTAGCCGGTGACGGCCTCTGGCATGGATGCCGCCGCCTGAGACGTTTTCAGATACATTCCATGGAGGGAAACCATGACGCGCATCCCGCTGAGCGCTGTCGACGAGAAGGCCAAGGAACTGACCGAACGACTCGAAATGAGCACCGCCGAAATCGGCCTCTCGGTGCGCACGACCAATTGCCTCGAAGAGCGCGGCATCTTTACCGTGCACGATCTGCTGCAGTGCACGCGCGAAGATTTGCTCAGCATCTCGAACTTCGGCGAAAAGACGCTCGACGAGGTTTACAAGGCCCTGGCCAGCATCGGCTTCTCGCGCCGCAGCGGCAGAGCACAGGCCGTGCACGCGTAGAATCGCCGCGCGGGCCAACTATCAGAAAGTCCGGTCCCATCAGAAAGTACAAGCCGGCGGAGCCACGGCCAGCGTGCGCCGTCTCCGCCGGTTTTGTTTTGGTACCCGGCGGCGGTGCGCTTCGGGATCAGCGGCCTCACGGCCTGACTTCAAAACAGGCCAGCCCCTGCGCGCTGCGCACGAAGAGTCGATTGCCGACGATCGCCGGCATCGTCCACGTTTCGCTCTTTGCCAGTTGGCTCGCGCCGAGTTCCTTGTACGACGAAGGGTCGGCGGCCAGCACCTGCAGCAGGCCGCGCTCGTTCAGGGCCAAGAGCCGGCGGTCGATGATGATCGGCGACGAGTAGTAGCCCTGATTGCCGCCCGTCCACATGACCTTGCCGTCGCGCAGCCGCAGGCAGGAGAACTCGCCTCCGTCGTTCATGCCGTAGACGTACTCCCCGCCAACGACCATGCTCGACAGATAGCTCGAAAGGATCTCGCTGGTCCAGGCAACTTGCTTCGACCACTTGCGCCCATCGCGCGTGATGCGTAGCGCCGTAAGCGGCTTGCCGGTGGCCGTCACCAAGACCATGTCCGCGCTGACGGCGGGCGTGCTGATGCTCTCGTCGTACTGAATCTGAAACGGATGGCTCCAGAGCAGCGTGCCATCGGCGGCTGACAAACCGACGACGCGCGGCCCGGTCATGACGACAATCTGTTGCACGCCACCAAGCTCCGCGACGACCGGCGAAGAATACGAGACATGCTCGTCCAGGGCTTTCCAGGCGACGCGCCCCGAGTTTTTATCGAAGGCCATGATTGTGCCGCCGCGCCGTCCGCCGACCGACGTCACCAGTCGCTCGCCACACAGCGTCGGCGAGCCGGTATAGCCGAACAACGGCACCGGCGCCCCCTGTCCTTTGCCGATCGGCACGATCACGTCCGTCGTGCCATTGACAAATGCCTTGCCGCTCGCGAGCGGACGATGCTCTCCGAACGCGTCGGGGTAATTCACTTCCCACACCACGTTGCCGTCCGCGGCGCTCAAGCATTGCAGCCGCCCCGCGATGCCGACCGCGTATACTTTGCCATCGCTCACCAGCGGCGTCGCCTTGGGACCGTTACCGTGTTGCCGGCCGACAGCGTGGGGATCGAAATCAACGTCGTGGGCCTTGCTCCAGACTTCGCGCCCCGTTTCGGCGTCGAACGCCAAGATGCGCTCTTGCCCCTCGACGCGATCGGTGATGAAAACCCGGCCATCGGCCACAACCGGACTTGACCAACCGGCGCCCAGACGCGCCTGCCAAACGGCTTTCGGCAATTGTGGGGGCCAGGGCTGCGGAAAACCGTCGGTCGCCAGCCGAGCGCGACCGCCTGGCCCGCGCCATTGAGGCCAATCGCCACGCGTCGGAGTCGAATCCGCCTCACCGGCCACAGCCGGAAGACCGGAAGCATAACTCAAACCAAAGACACAGCCCACAAAGACGGCCAACCCCATAACCCGAGGCGCAATGCGACCGTCGTAACTGGCCAGGATGATCGCTGCACGGTTCGGAAGCATCGGCACGGACATCGTCGTGGGCGCAAGCTGCAAAACAGGCAGCAGACCAAGTGCGGTCCGCTTCGCGACGCATTATAGTGATCAAGCGAGGATCGTGGCATAGCGCGGCGTGGCCCGCCGGCTGGCCTGTTGATGAAAACCTGGCGTGCCTTTGCGGAGCGATTGCCTTGGCGCGGTGGTCCTTCTTATTCTCCAACTTCTTCGCCAAGAAACGTGGCGAGCGGCGCACGGGCTCGAGCGCCGTCGGCCGCGCTGCGCTAGGGCTGTTTGCGGCGATTTTCTTCACCGCAGGCATGATCGCTCTGGCTTTTATCCTGCTGAAAATCTCGATTCCTGAATGGCGCGTCAATCACCAGTTTGTCGAGACGACTTGTAAAGTCGTTTCCACGCAAGTCGCAACCGATGATGCCGGTTTAAAACGGCCCGAGTTCGAGGTCGCGTACAAGGCCGAGGGACAGCCGGTGATTGCCTGGAGCCGGTATGACATTGCCGGCACGTATCAAGCCGAAGAAACCGCCGACAAACTGCTGGCCGACTTCGCCCCGGGCACCGAATGCGATTGCTGGTACGATCCACGCGACCCGCAGACCGTCGTGCTCGCGCGCGGGTATACGCTGTCCGCCTGGCTCACGCCCCTGTTGCCGGCCGCGTTTATTTTCCTGGGGGGCGGCGGGTTAATCTTTGCCATTCTCACCTGGGGAAAGTCAACCGAACGCATCGCCGCGACGACCCCCAGCACTGCGGGGCTCGACTTTATCTTGCCGGCGCAGCACGGAGCGTCGACCATATTTCCGTCGGTGCCCGATTTCCAGGATTTGAACGACAGCCCAGGCACCTTCTTGCGATACCGATTGACGCCCGGGTCCGGAGACTGGGTTACGATCGCGATCGCCGTCGTTTGCGCGTTTTGGAACGTGGCGCTGATCGTGTTCGCGCGGATGGCAGTGCAGAGCTTCGCGCGCGGCGAGCGCGATTGGTGGTTGGCGATCTTCGTCGTCTTGCTCTTGGCCGTCGGCATTTTCTCGTTGGTGCTGTTCCTGCGCCGATTGTTGATCACGGCCAGCGTCGGGCCCACGCTGGTCGAAATCTCGGCGCACCCGCTGGTGCCCGGCGCCGCCTACGAGGTTTACGTCTCTCAGGCCGGGCGCATGGCGGTGGAAAAGCTCAGCGTCGCCCTGGTGTGCGAGGAAGTTGCCGTCTATCGCCAGGGCACGAACACGCGGAAGACGACGCGCCGCGTCTTCGAGCAACCGCTGGTCACGCGCGAATCGTTCACGATCGGCCATGGGGCGATGTTCGAAGCGCGCACGCGGCTGCAAGTGCCTTATGACGCCATGCACTCGTTCAAGTCGGCACATAACCGTATCGACTGGAAGCTGGTCGTCGCCGGCACGGTGAAGCGGTGGCCCGATTTCGAGCGAGGATTTCCGGTCGTGATCCGCCCGCGTCAGCCGCAGGGAGCGACTTCGTGACCACCGCCGCGCTGAACCTCCTGATTCTTCCCGACGGCCGCGTCGATTTCGCGCCGGGCGAGACGCTGTCCCTCGAATACACGCTCGATCCCGCCTGCGCCGACGACATCGAGGCGCTGGAAATCTCGGTCCTCTGGTACACCGAGGGGAAGGGGGACGAGGACATGGCGGTGCATTTCTTCGAGCGCATTGAGCGCGAAGCTGTCGGGTTCGTCGACTTTCGTCAGCCGCGACGGTTCGACACGATTCTGCCCAACTCGCCGCTGAGCTACGAGGGCGTGATCGTGAAGATTCACTGGTGCGTGCGGGCCCGCGCGTTTTTGGCCCGCGGAAAGCAACTGGTCGAGGAGCGCCCGTTTCGGTTGGGTAATATTCCGCCCGCCCGCGCCGTCCTGCCATGAGCGACAGTGCCGATCCGCGGCGTAAGACGGCGGGCGACGCCGAACAAACGGCCGCCGAGTCGCTGGACCACCAGCGGTCCGACCCCGCGAATCCCTTCTCCACCCGACGCACGCGGCCGGGTGCGATCGCTTTCATCTTTCGTGCTGGCGAAAGTCCTGCGGCCTTGGTTAAGCGACTCGAAGAAAACGGTTGGCGAGGCGAGATCGTCGGCCCGCACGGCAGCGGCAAATCGACACTCCTATGTGCCCTGCTACCGGCAATCAAATCGACCGGGCGAGAGCCGATCGTTGTTACCTTGCACGACGGCGAGCGTTCGCTGACCACTCACTGGGACGCGCTGACCGCGACCGGCGCGAAGACGTTGCTCGTAATCGACGGTTACGAGCAGCTATCACGATGGAGCCGCTGGCGGCTGCGACGTTTCTGCAAGAGCCGCGGTTGCGGCTTATTGGTCACGGCACACGTTTCCGTCGGCTTGCCGGCACTGGCGAGTACGACCGCGGACTTTGAAACCGCGCTCGCCGTCGTGCGCGCGCTTGGGAGCGATTGTGCGGCCCTTGACCGCGCGACCATCGAGCGGTCGTGGCACGCGCATTGCGGGAATCTACGCGAGGTCTTGTTTGACCTGTATGACTTGCACGAGTTGCGCAGATTGGAGCGGCGCTGAAAATCGTCGGCCTGTCGACTTGCATGACCTAAGCTTAGTCAAACTTCGTATGGCCAGAGAGGCAAAAGAGGCTGCGCAGGTTGCGGACGATTGGTTCGCTGGCAGCCGCTACAAGCGTTGCAAGCGGCAAGGTTTCGCTGATCGAAAAGTACAACCAATTAGTGCGTTTGCCCTGCCCAACTGCTTGACAGTTACAAACGGAATATTTCTAACCAACTAATGCGGATTACTCCACTGCGTCGGGGGTGCTTGAACATGATACCAATGAAGCTGCGTCACGCGTTGATGGCCACGGCCTTCGCCGGGCTTTCGATCATTCAACCGAGCGAGAGCAAGGCGATCTTTCATTGGTGCAACAAGTGCGCGCCGGCACCGGTCGCCGCGCCCGCTCCTGCATACGTAGCGCCACCAGCGGTCAGCTACTACGCTCCGTGCGCGCCGCCGACGGTGGTGAACTACGTGCCGCAGACGTACTATCGGCCGGTCGTCGTGAACACACCGGTGACTTCCTATCAACCGGTGACCAGTTGCGGGCTGTGCGGGCCGACGACCACGATGCGTCCGGTGACCACGATGGTTCAACAGACGCAGTACGTACCCTACACCTCGTACCGACTGGTGTACTCGGCGGCGATGCCCGTCGTGACGACGAACTACCTCGCGCCGGCCGTCGTGGCGCCCGCGCCTCCGCCTGTGGCGGCGCCCGCCGCACCGGCATGCTGTGGACAAGGCGCGCCGGCCATGCCAGCGCCCTCGGCGATGCCTGTCACGCCCGGCATGCCAGCGCCCGCGCCTGACGCCGCCGGGTTGACGCCGACTCCGTCGTTGAACGGACCAGCGCCGAGCACTTCGACCTATGGCGGAACTTATGGATCCGGGGCACCCACCTACGGGACGCCCGGATCGCAGAACTATTCGCCCTCGGCGCCGAACAGTTCGAACTACTCGCCGTCGCTGCCCAACAGCACGCAGAGCTACAGCCCGTCGACCAATGGAACGACCACACCCAGCACGCCGGGCTCGTCGAGCACGGCGCCCTCGTACGATCCTTTGCACCCGACGGCACCGCCGGATATTCACCTGAAGCCGACTCCCGAAGAGCCCTCGCCACAGGCAGGCCCCGCCTCGATTCCGCCGCGACAAGCAGACGCCGACGCGCGTACCGCGGCCCGCGGAACGACGGTCAAGCTTGGGTTCCCGCCGGGCGTCATCCCGGCGAACTACACGCAGCCCACCGCCCCGATGCCGAACGTCGATTGGCGTCCTTCATCGCGCTAAATCGCGCGGCGTTCGGTCGGCAGCGGCCGGCGAGTCGAAAAACCTACGAGATACATGCCACCCGATCGGCGAGCCGCAAGCTTGCCGGTCGGGTGATTTCTTTTGGACCTCGGCCGTCCGGCGCTCGAGGATCATCCCTTGGCCTTCCGAGGCGCAATCCGCCGCGAACCAGTGGCCGTACACACGTATCACGGCTTCGATCGCCGGGCCGCCAAGTGGCCGCTGGCTGATCAACTGGTTACAGTGAAGCCCAGCAAGCGGGTAGCTGACAACCGGTGTCGACGGACGTTTCTTCGTCATCGCGACGGACTGGCGAGCGCGCGACGTCGTACAAAATCGTTTTGAAGAATCCGACGAGGGTTTTCTATCATGTTTCAACGCAATGCAGTTCTGGCGACGCTTTTTTTGAGTATGCTAACCGGGCATTCCCTGGCCGCCGATGGAGGAACTCAGCCGTTGCGACGCGTGGGCTACGATCGACCGGCCAAGAATCCGCATCAAAGCCGCTCAGCCATCGCGGCCGAGCACGGCATCGTTGCCACCAGCCAGCCGCTGGCAGCGCAAGCCGGTCTCGAAATCTTGAAGCAAGGCGGCACGGCCGCCGACGCCGCGATCGCCACAAGCGCGATGATGGGCCTGGTCGAGCCGATGAGCTGCGGCATCGGCGGTGATATCTTCGTCATCTACTGGGACGCGAAAACGCAAAAGCTTTATGGCCTCAACGGCAGCGGCCGCAGCCCCTACAAACTCAATCGTGACGTCTTCAAGCAAAAGGGGCTGAAAGAAATTCCCAGCGAAGGTCCGCTCTCTTGGAATGTGCCCGGTTGCGTCGCCGGCTGGGAAGATTTGCGTGCCCGTTTTGGCAACAAGCCACTTGCCGAATTGTTGGCGCCGGCGATCGCATACGCCGAGCAGGGCTTCCCGGTAAGCGAGATCATCGCCGGAGGCTGGAGCTCTTCGCGGCAGTCGCTGTTGCAGTGGCCTGATTCGGCGAAAACCTATCTGCCCGACGGCAAGGCCCCGAAGGAAGGACAGATCTTTCGCAATCCGAATCTCGCGCGCAGCTACCGCGATATCGCCAGTCATGGGCCCGACGCGTTCTATAAGGGCGATATCGCGAAGGCCATCGTCGCCTTCAGTGAAAAGAATGGGGGTTACTTCACGCTGGCCGATTTTGCCGACCACAAATCCGACTGGATCGATCCTGTCTCGACCAACTATCGTGGCTACGACGTGTGGGAGTTACCGCCCAACGGCCAGGGTATCGCCGCGCTCGAGATATTGAACCTGATCGAAGGCTACGACGTGCGCGCGATGGGCCCGGGCAGTCCGGACTGGCTGCACCTGTTCATCGAGGCCAAGAAGCTGGCCTACGCCGATCGGGCCAAATTCTACGCCGATCCTGATTTCAATCGCTTGCCCACGGCGGAGCTAATTTCAAAGCCGTACGCCGAAAAACGCCGCAAGTTGATCGACATGGCACACGCCGCGCGCGAAATCCCGGCGGGCGATCCCAAGCTGGTCGGCGGTGACACGATTTATCTCACCGTGATCGACAAGGATCGCAATTGCTGCTCGATGATCCAGAGCAACTTTCACTCGTTTGGTTCGCAGGTCGTGCCCGGCGACGTGGGCTTCGTGCTGCAGAACCGCGGGCAGATGTTCGCTTTGGATGCGCATCATCTTAACCGGCTCGAGCCGCACAAGCGACCGTTCCACACCATCATTCCGGCAATGGTCACCAAAGACGGCAAGCCGTGGTTCAGCTTCGGCGTGATGGGGGGCGACATGCAACCGCAAGGGCATGTGCAAGTGCTCGTGAACATGATCGACTTTGGCATGAACCCACAAGAAGCCGGCGACTATGGCCGCGTGCGCCACAACGGCAGCGCCGAGCCAACCGGCGAGCCCGGCGCCAGCGACGGCGGCAAAGTGACCGTCGAATCAGGGATCACCGAAGAAACGATCGCCGCCTTACGCGCCCGCGGTCACAACGTCATGCGCTCGCGCGGCGATTTCGGCGGCTATCAAGGCATCATGATCGACTGGGAAAACGGCACACTGCGCGGTGCGACCGAGGCGCGGAAAGACGGGTGTGCTGTTGGGTATTGAGAGTGCTGAGCGCGGAGTGATGAGTGATGAGCGTTAAGCAATGAATAGCGATACTACCGACACGCCGTTCCACCTTTACAGCGCGCTGCACACATCTCTATCGCGCGCCGATATCGCGGACCTTTACAGATCCATTGGCTGGGAAGTTCACAAACTGACGTGGACTGACTTCGAGATACGGTCGCCGTGGGCTGAATTTGTGATTGAAAGCGAATCACCGATTCTCATGCACGGCCCAATCTTTTGCGAGTCCGCGGATATCGACGCATTGTTAGCCGCGCCGCGAGGACTAGGAATTCAGTTTGAAGCTGAACTTTACGCGAGCAACGATAAAACACTCGTCCGAAAATGGACTAATCCACCAGAGTAGACGGATCCAGACGCTCGTATCGCTCAGCACTCATCACTCCGCATTCATCACTTCCGCCTCACGTCCCGCGCACCACGCCATACCACTCAATGTGCTTGCGTGGGCAGTACCGGAAGCCGGCCGCTTCGCAGTACTCGGCAATCCAAGCAGCGCGCTCGGCAAGTTCGGCCTGATCGGTCCCTTGCGGCATGAGAAGCACGCGCGAGCGGTCGACTTCGGGAAACTCGGCCAGGTAACGTTCGACTTCCGCCAGATCGTCCGGCCGATCGACGACGAATTTTAGTTGGTACGCGTAATCGGCCGTTAGCCGGCGGATCACCGACGGCTGGTGCCGGGTCCGCTCGTGCCGGCCGCTCCAACGCGGATGCTCCTGGCGTGATGGGGTAGAGTTGGACAGCTTGGGGCTAATCGACATCAGATCGCAAGTAACCGGCAGATCGAGTGTGCCAGCCGTCTCGATCGTGATATGGCGTCCCTGCGCGGCCAGCTCGGCCGATAGCGGCACGAGCTCAGCCAATAGCATCGGCTCGCCGCCGGTGATAACGACGTGCGTCGTGTCGTGCTCGCCGACGCGTTGCAAGACTTCCTCGACCGACAGGTCGGTCCCCTCGGGCGCCCAACTGGTGTACGGCGTGTCGCAAAACCAGCAGCGCAGGTTGCAGCCGCTGGTGCGAATGAAAACGCTGTCCGTGCCCGTGAGCAATCCTTCGCCCTGACGCGAGCGGAAGATTTCGGCGATTCTCACGTTTCGTACTCCAGCGGATCCACGAGCCCAGCTTCGGCAAACCCCTTGAGCCTTAACTGGCACGAGTCGCAGCGGCCGCACGGACGCCCCGTCGCACTCGGGTCGTAGCAGCTATGGGTTAGCGCATAGTCCACGCCCAGCTCGTGACCGCGGCGAATGATCTGGGCCTTGGTCATTTGGATGAGCGGGGCATGAATCTTGAACTTCAGCGTACCCTCGACGCCGGCCTTTGTCGCCAGGTTCGCTACTCCCTCAAAGGCCTCGATATATTCCGGCCGGCAATCGGGATAGCCCGAGTAGTCGAGCGCGTTGACGCCCAGGAAAATATCGGCAGCCGGCAGCGTTTCGGCAAAGGCCAGCGCCAGCGATAAGAACACCGTATTCCGGGCCGGCACATACGTCACTGGTATGCCGTGCGAGATGGCGCCAGCGGATCGTTCCTTCGGAACCGGGATATCGGCCGTCAGCGCGCTATGACCGAATTGCGCCAGATCGATTCGCAAAATGGCGTGCCGCTTGATGCCCAAAGCTGCCGCCACGCGCTGGGCCGACGCAAGTTCATGCTTGTGCCGCTGGCCATAGTCAAACGACAGCGCGGCCAGCTCGAACCCTTCGGCCCGGGCGATGGCCCCGGCCGTCGTTGAATCGAGCCCACCGGAAAGCAACAGAACAGCCGCTCGTGGCATTTGGATCGTGTTAGTCCAGGAATCGTGGCAACTTCCCTCTCCCGGCCCATCATGCCACAATGACCGCAAATGGAAAAGGAGCCGCGATGAGTGCCGACTTTCGTAAAACGCTGGAAACGTTCGCCAATCAATATCCCGATCGGCCGTACACGATCGAAATCGTCTGCCCGGAGTTCACGTCGGTGTGCCCCAAGACGGGCCAGCCGGACTTCGGCACGCTCACCATCAGTTACGTGCCGGCGGCCCAATGCGTGGAGCTGAAGAGCCTGAAGCTCTACTTGCAGCAGTTTCGCAACGAGGGCATTTTCTACGAACATGCCACGAATCGCATCCTCGACGACCTGGTGGCCGTGCTTGCCCCGCGACAAATCACGTTGCGGGCGGCCTTCACCCCGCGCGGCGGCATTTCGACCACCGTTACGGCCACGCACGAGGCAAGCCGGTAAGAAACTAGTCGCGCCCTTCGCACCCCGTTCACCACAAGGAGCCTGCCATGTCCGGTAAGCCGCGAGCGATCCCCGAAGGGTTCCACACACTGACCGTTTACCTGTCGGTCGCCGACTCGTCGAAGGCAATCGACTTTTACAAACGGGCCTTTGGCGCCGTCGAGCGTTATCGGTTGCCAGGCCCGAACGGCAAGGGAATCGGCCATGCCGAGATCACGATCGGCGACACGATCGTCATGCTGGCCGATGAGTGCGATATGGGATTGGCCAAATCTCCCAAAACTCTCGCCGGCAACACGGCCGGCCTGTGCCTGTACGTCGAGGATGCCGACGCGGCGTTCGATCGCGCCGTGAAAGCCGGGGCAATCGTCAACCGCCCCATGAAGACGCAATTCTATGGCGATCGCTCCGGCACCGTGACCGATCCCGACGGCTATCACTGGACCGTCATGACGCACGTTGAGGATGTCTCGCCCGAGGAAATGATGCGCCGTATCCAGGCGATGTGACGTCGCTACATACCACATATCAAGTCACCGGGTTCCCACGGAGGATAGAACCATGTCCGCAGGCGACCGTGGAACAGGCGGCGCGCAATCTTCAACTTTGGCGGCACGGCAACTATCGCCGCTACGCAATTCGACGACGGCCGGTGATATTGCGGCGTTGGTTGACGAGCAGCTCGCCCACTTCGGCATCGCGGCGTCGAGCGATTTTGGCCGATCGCTGGCCAGCATTGCTCGCCGGCTGTACGAATGCCACGGCGACATCGAATCGCTTTGGCAGGCGACGCTATCCTCGATCGGACAGTTGGATCGCGCGGATCGGATTGCGTATTTCAACGCGGCCAAATTTCTGTCGTTCCAGTTCGCCAAGCTGCTCGACATGCTGCAGGCGCCGTCACGCCGCAGCTATCAGAGCCTCGACTACGCGCCGGCCACGCAGTACGCCAAGGGTCCGTACGCGGTCTTCGACAATGTGACGGCGATCTTTTCAGCCAACCCCGTGATCGCCCGCACGGCCACGTACATTTACGCCTGTGCCGAGTGGATTGCCGACGCCTTCCAGGGCAAAGAGCTTCTTCTTGAGATTTACTCCCGGCTCTTGAACCCCACGTCGGTGTCGCTGGCGAATTACATTGTCGATCTCGAAGCTGGTCCCTACACGGCCGACTACTTCGCCTGGAATTTCAACAGCGGCATGGCGGCTATCGACGGTGTCTTAGCCCACCTGCTCGGCGCCGGCGATATCCTCATCACCAGCCGGAACATCTACGGCGGCGCGCATCAATTGATTCACGACTGGTACGCGAAGCCGGGCAACCTGGAAATCGCGGTCGCCACGTTCGACGGCTATACGGCCGATGATTTCCTGGCCTGCTGGCAGCAAGCGCGCACGACGTATGCCGACCGCCTGAAGGCCGGCCGCCGCTCGTATGTTTATCTGGAAAGCCCCTGCAATCCGCACGGCTACGTGCTCGACGTGCCTGGCATCTGCCGCGCGGCGCACCGCGAAGGTCTGCGCGTCATGCTCGACGCCACGGTCGGCACACCGTTTCTCAGCCGCCCGCTGCAACGCGAAGACCCGACCGAGCGCCCCGATTTTGTCATCCACAGCTACACGAAGGATCTGTCCGGCACCGGCACGGTCGTGGCCGGCGTGGTGATCGGGCGCAACGTGGATATGTTCATCCCCAAGGGGGAATCCGTCGGCGAGGTCTCTTGGCGGGACACGCTTTTCTGGAACGTCTACTACGTGAAAGGTGCCTTCCTCAACGCCGACGCGGCATTCGAGGTCTTGCAAGGCATCCGCACGCTCGAAAACCGGATGCTGGCCAAGTGCATCAACACAACGATCCTAGCCCGGTTCTTGGACGCTCATCCGGCCATCGCCGTGCATTGCAACGCCCTACCTGAAGACGAAAACTCGAAACTGCGCGAGTCGGAAATGTTCCTCGGCTTGCCGGCCCCCTTGTTCACGATCGATTTCGAGCAGGCCGGCATCCCGCGCGCCGCCTTCCAACGCTTCTTCGACAACCTCTCCCCGACGTTCGGGCATATGATCAGCCTGGGCCAGTCGAACACGATCATCAGTTGCCCGGCGCTGACGACGCACTCTGAATTGCCGCCCGAGGAACTGGCCCGCACCGGCATCCTGGCGACGACCATTCGATTTGCCGTCGGCGACGAAGACCCGCGGGACCTGCTCGCGCACCTGGTCGAAACGGCCAAGATCACGATCGATCCGGCCGTGCCCGGCTTTTCCAGCCAGCTTCCGGACCAGGCGGCGGCCGCGGCGCTCGTGCGTGATTGCTACCTCGACGTGCATCGCCGGTATATCGAAGCCAAGTGCGGGCCGAAAGCCTAAAGCACGTCCGGCAAGGGTACCGTTTTCATGGCCTCGGCGCCCCGCGTTTGTCTATACTGAGGGGGTCTTAGGGCCAGCCACCGCGACGCCCCAACCCTCGCTTTTTCCTGCCTCGTTGGTCGGGAAGCATCGCACGCCCGCCGGAGCCGATCGTGTCGCGCAGCGCATCGTCATTTCCGCCGAAACAATCGCGCCGCCGCTTTCTTGCACAAGCCGGCGGTGGGTTCGGCGCGATCGCGCTCGCGTCACTGCTTGATCGCCACACGCCGCTGCGTGCCGCCAATACTTCGCCGGTCGACCCGCTCGCTCCGCGGGCGCCGCATTTCGCGCCCCGCGCCAAGCGCGTGATTTACCTCTTCATGCACGGCGGGCCGAGCCACGTCGATCTGTTCGATCCCAAGCCGGAGCTGGCGCGCAACGCGGGTAAGCCGCTACCCGAATCGGTCGGCCCCGTGATGACCCGCCGCAAGGTGGCGCAGAACCCGTTACTCGGCCCGGTCGTTCCGTTTCGACCGCGCGGTCAGTCGGGCCTGGAGATCAGCGACTTCCTGCCGCACATCGCCGAGCACGCCGACCAGTTGTGCGTATTGCGAGGCTGTCACGGAGACAGCGTCAACCACCCGCAATCGGTCTACCAGATGAACACCGGTAGCATCCTGATGGGCCGCCCAAGCCTGGGAAGCTGGATCACCTATGGGCTTGGCACCGAAAACGACAGCCTGCCCGCCTTCGTCGTGCTGGCCGATCCCGGCGGAGGCGTAAAGGGAGGCCCGCCGGCCTGGGGCAATGGCTATCTGCCGGCGACCTTCCAGGGAACGACCTTTCGCACCGGATCGACACCGATTGTCGATTTGCGTCCGCCGGCTGCGATGAGCACGGCCGAGCAGCGCGGCATGCTCGACTACCTGCGCACGATCAATGCGCGGCACGCGCAAGAGCGGCAGCATGACAGCGCGCTCGAAGCGCGGATCGCGGCCTACGAATTGGCGTATCGCATGCAGTCGGCCGCGCCCGACGTGGTGGACCTGGCGCGCGAAACTGCTGAGACGCAGGCGCTCTACGGCATTGGCGAGCGCGCCACCGACGAGTTCGGGCGACGATGCCTGCTCGCGCGCCGGATGGTCGAGCGCGGCGTCCGCTTCGTGCAACTTTATTCCGGCGACACCAACGGCTGGGATGCCCATAACGATGTTGTGAAGAACCACGGCGAGTACTGCCGCAAAACCGACAAACCGGTCGCCGGCCTGTTGACCGACCTGCGCCGGCGCGGGCTGCTCGACGAGACCCTTGTTATCTGGGGAGGCGAGTTCGGCCGCATGCCCATGAGCGAACAGGGCAAAGGGCGCGACCACAATCCCTGGGGCTACAGCATTTGGCTGGCCGGCGGCGGCGTGCGCGGCGGCTTCGCCTACGGGGCCACCGATCCGTTTGGTCTGCGCGCGGCCGAGGGAAAAGTACACGTACACGACTTGCACGCTACCGTGCTGCACTTGCTTGGTCTTAACCACGAAAGCCTGACCTTCTTGCACAACGGCCGTGAAGAGCGGCTGACCGACGTCGCCGGCCGCGTGGTGAAGGAGGTCCTGGCATGAGAATGGGCGCGGCCCCCCTGCTCTGCTGCCTGTTTGGCACGGCCATCGTGTGGGGAATTGACGCCGCGCGCGCCGAGGAAGCCAAAAGCGAAACCAGCGCGACCGCGCCCGTCGAGCCAACCATCTCCGTCTCGGAGCGCGATCATTGGGCGTATCGTCCGCTGGCCAAGAACGAAGCGCCGGCTGTCGACGATGCACGCTGGAATCAGAACCCGATCGATCGATTTCTTAAAGCCGAGATGCAGCGCCGCGGGGTCGAACCGCTGCCGGCCGTGGGGGCAGTAACGCTGCTGCGGCGCGTAAGCTTGGACCTGACCGGCCTGCCGCCGACGCCCGAACAGATCGACGCGTTTCTGGCCGATCATTCGCCGCAGGCTTATGAAGGGCTTGTCGACCACCTGCTGGCTTCGCCCGCGTACGGCGAGCGTTGGGCCCAGCACTGGCTCGACCTGGCGCGCTTTGCCGAAACCGATGGCTTCGAATTCGACTCCGTCCGGCCCAATGCCTGGCGCTACCGCGATTGGGTGATCGACGCCTTGAACCGCGACTTGCCCTTCGACGAATTCGTTCGACTGCAGATCGCGGGGGACGAACTGTCGACCGCGCCCGAGGCGGCCGTGGCGACCGGCTTTCTCCTGTGCGGCCCGGACATGCCTGACCTGAACTTGCAGGAAGAGCGTCGCCACCAGGTGTTGAACGAGATGACGGCCACGGTCGGGGCAACGATCCTGGGCTTGCAGATCGGCTGCGCTCAGTGCCACGACCATAAGTACGATCCGCTGACGCAATATGATTTTTATCGATTGCGAGCGTTTTTCGAGCCCTTGGAATTGTTTCGCGACTTGCCTATCCCGACGGCGGCAGAGGCCACTGCGCGACAAACCGCCGAAGCCGCCTGGACCGATGAGGACCACCGTGCCGAGAAGCGGCGCCGAGAGCTGGAGGAGTTGGGCCGCAAACGAGCACGCGACAAAAATCCCGACGAGCCGCCGAACGCCGAGCAAATCGTCGCCGAGTTGAACGACGCGGAGCGCGGCGAGCATGCCGAGATCGTCGAACGTCTGCGATCGCTCCCGCCATTGCCTGTCCTGCCGCTAGGTCGGGTCGCCCGCCAGGGAGAAGCGCGACCGGCGCATTTGTATCTGCGCGGCGATTTCCGCCAGCCGGGCCCGACGGTAAACCCGGGCTATCCGCAGTTGTTTAATGTCGTCCTCAACAGCTCGATCGCAAAGGACAGCTCGGCGTCGGCCACCTCGCGCGCGGACCTGGCTCGCTGGCTCACGAGCCCCGAGAACCCGCTCACCGCCCGCGTAATCGTGAATCGCGTCTGGCAGGGACATTTCGGCGCCGGCCTGACCGAATCGGCGAGCGATTTCGGGGTAATGGGCATCGAACCAAGCCATCCTGAGCTGCTCGATTGGCTGGCCCGCACTTTGATCGAAGATGGTTGGAGCCTGAAGGCGCTGCACCGACGGATCGTGACATCGGAAGCGTACCAAACGGCGAGCGGCCCCTTTGATCCCGAGTGGACCGACGAGGAGCGCCGCGCCGCGGATACGATCTGGCAAGCCTCGACCGCGCACGATTCGCTCAACCATTCGCTCTGGCATCGGCGACGGACGCGCCTGGATGGCGAAACGCTGCGCGATTGCATGCTCTCGGCCGGCGAGCGATTGTCGTCGCGCCGCGGCGGGCCGGGCGTGCGGCCTCCATTGCCGGCGGAAGTGACCATCTCGCTCTTGAAAGATCAATGGGTCGAAAGCCCCGACGAGGAAGACCATCGGCGACGCAGCATCTATTTGTTCGTACGTCGCAACCTGCGCTATCCATTGTTCGATGTGTTCGATCGGCCCGATACGAATGCCAGTTGCCCGCGGCGGCATGAGTCGACCACCGCGCCGCAGTCTCTGGTGCTATTGAATTCGGAGTTCAGCCGGGAATGCGCGCAGCATCTGGCCGTCTCGATCGCCCGCCGCGACGCCGATCCGGCGACCTGGGCCGACCGGGCGTACCTGCGCGTCTTCAACCGGCACGCGACGGCCGACGAAGGGCGCGCGGCCAGTGAATTCCTCGGCCGGCAGGCCGCGCTATTGGAAACCGACACAGGCGTTGCGACGCAAGAGGGAAGTGGAAGTACGGCCGGCGTGACAACCACCCGGATGGCAGCGCTCGCCGATCTGTGCCTGGCCCTCTTCAACGCCAACGAGTTCGTTTATGTAGACTAGAACTGCACTAAACCTGGCAGTTGTTGTGACGTTTCCATGAGCCCGAAGCGCCAGCGAGGGACGCATTCGAGTGCAACCGAAAACCCTCGCCGGCGCTTCGGGCCAGTGTGTGCGAGTCATGTGGGGCCACGACCATGACGGAAACCGAACGATTCCTGGCTGAGCATACCGCGCTGACGCGGCGCTATTTTCTGCGCTTGGGAATCGGCAGCGCTGCCATCGTGCTTGTGCCAGGCCGTTCTCGTGCAGAGGACAAGAACGACGCCGCGGCCGGCGAGAAGGCCGCGCCCCCGTTCACCCGGCTCGATAGCTACCTGACCCCGCCCGACGACTTCGAAGACATTTCTCGCGGCGATCCGGTGCCACACACCCTTTCGGAAGAAAGGAAACGCGCCGTCGGGCTGACGCGCGACACCTGGCAGTTGGAAGTGATTTCCGATCCCGACAACCCTGTCACGCTGCGCAAGCCGCTTTCGCGCGAGAAGGGAACCGCGATCGACTTCGCGACCCTGATGAGCATCGCCGAAAAATCGGCCGTGCGCTTCCCCAAGATCATGACGTGCCTGAACCTGGGCTGCCCGCTGGGGATGGGTATTTGGGAAGGAGTGCCACTGCGGGAACTGATATGGTTGACCAAGCCGAACGATGCGTTACGCCGCGTTTTCTATTACGGCTACCACAACGACGATCCGAAGCAGATTTTTCGCAGCTCGCTGCCGATCGGCCGCGTCCTGGAAGACCCGTTCGATCTGCCGCCGGTGATCTTGTGCTACAAGGTGAACGGCCAGTGGCTCTCGGGCGAGCGAGGCGGACCGGTGCGGATCGTCGTGCCTGAGGCGTACGGCTTCAAATGCGTGAAGTGGATCACGCACGTGGTCCTCACCAACCTGGCCGGCGCGAACGATACGTACGCCAACGAAAACAACGACATCGACAGCCCGCTGAAGACATTCGCCGCCACGATCTCGGCCCCGCGGAAGATCAAAGCGGGCGAGTCGACGCCGCTGTCGGGCTATGCCCAGGTGGGGATCGGTGGCTTGTCGAAGGTGCAATTCTGGCTGCAGCCGGAAGCCGAGGAGTTACCGGCCGGCGATCCCTATTTCGCGGCGGCCCCGTGGACTGATGCGGAGATTTTGCCGGCGCCCAAGCGCTGGGGGGGCGGAATTGCCGACGATCGCATCCCGGCCGGCACGTATGGCTTCGACGATGCGAGCGGCGAACCACGATCATGGCCGATGCGGCTGACCAAAGTCCATTGGGCTGCACTCGTCCCACCGCTTGCGCCCGGCAAGTACACTCTGCGATGCCGCGCGGTCGACGCCGCGGGACACGGCCAGCCCATGCCGCGCCCGTTTCGCAAGTCGGGCCATGCCGCAATCGAACAGGTGGCGGTCGTCGTCCAATGAGCGCTGCCATCACTCTTGATCGAATCGCCGGTGGTATCGGTTGATGGCCAAGCGCGATAAACGTCCCACCCGCGTCGCGCGCAGCCAGAAATCGTCACCGCACGATGATGCGTCGGCGCTTGGCAACAGCACTCACAACCATGCCGCCGTCCCTGCGATCGTGGTGGCGATCTTCGCGGCCGTGCTCGGCGCGCTGTACTGGCCGGCGATCGACGCGCCGCTCGTGTACGACGATTCGACGAGCATCACACACAACCCCTCGATCGTGCGACTATGGCCCTTGTGGGGCGATCTGTCGGCGCCTGGTCCGCTGAATCCGCCACGCGAAACGAGCGTTTCCGGCCGGCCGCTTGTGAACCTGTCGCTGGCGCTGAATTACCATTTCGGTCAGCTACATCCGCGCGGCTATCACATCACGAACCTGGTCCTTCACGTCGTCTCGGCCTGGCTGCTGTGGGCCATCGTGCGTAGGACGCTGCGCCTGCCTCGCTTTGACGGACAGTTCGACTCGTGCGCCGATACCCTCGCCTTCCTTGCTGCGCTCGTCTGGGCGGTACACCCGCTTGGGACCGAGGCTGTCGAGTATGTGACCCAGCGTACCGAGCTTTCGATGGGCGTGTTCTATCTGGCGACGTTGTGCGCCAGCTTGCGGTATTGGTCCGGGGGGTCGGCCTCGCAGCGACGACTGTGGCTGATGGCCGCCACGGTCACGTGTATAGCCGGCATGACGTGTAAGGAGGTCATGGTCACCGCGCCCGTCGTGGCGCTGTTGTTCGAGCGTGCCTTCGTCGCGGGATCGTTTCGCGAGGCACTACGCCGCTCCTGGCCGCTTTACTTGAGTTTCTCGGCAGGCTGGCTTGTCCTGGCCGCGCTGAACCTTTCGGCTCCGCGCTCATTCACAGCAGGCTTTCACATCGGCGTGCCTGCGTATGTCTGGTGGTTGACGCAGGCCAAGGTCGTGTGGCTCTACTTGAAGTTGGCCGTTTGGCCTTGGCCGCTGGTAATTCATTATGATTTGCCGCTGATCGAATCCTGGCAGGCTGCGGTGCCGTGGCTCGTGGCAACAAGCCTTGCCGGGCTGTTGATCTTGTCGCTGCTCGTAAAGAACACGGCAAGCGGATTCTTGCTCGCCTGCGTTCCGCTCATTCTCGCGCCGACGCTCGTCGTACCGATCGCGACCGAAGTTGCCGCCGAACGCCGCATGTATCTCCCCTTGGCCGCCCTTGTGGCGCTTGCCGTGACCGGCGGATATGCGTTTCTGCAGCGCGCCCGCGGGGCCAGGTCGGCTCGAAGTAAAGCAAAGGCAACGAACAAATCTGCCCTTCTCATGACAAGCGCGGTGGCCGTCATCCTGCTTCTCATCTACGTGGGCCTGACCGTGCGGCGATTGCACGTCTATCGGGATGAAATCGCGCTGTGGCAGGATACGTTGCAATATTCACCCGACAGCATTCCGGTGCGGATGAACTTGGGACTCGCGCTCGTCAACGCCGGCCGCGCGCCACAGGCCATCGAGCAATATCAGATCGTACTCGAACTGGAACCCGAGAAAGCCGCCACGCATCGCAACAATCTGGCCTACGCGCTGATCAGCGCCGGCCGCACGACCGAGGCCATCGCCCAATACGAAGCGGCGCTCCGCGCTGACCCCGAATCGGCCGAAGCGCACAACAACCTGGCCTTCGCACTTTTGAGTACGCGGCGCCCCAAGGAAGCAGTCGCGCACTATCGCAAAGTCGTCGAGCTGAAGCCGGATTACGCCGAAGGGCATCTAGGCCTCGGCATGGCCCTGGTGGCATCCGGGGTGCAGGAGGAAGCCCTCTCTGAGTTCGAGCGCACGGTGCAACTACAGCCGGATTCGATCGCCGGCCACTCGCGGTTGGCAGAAACGCGCGCCGCGCTTGATCAGCCGGCCGCCGCGGTTCGCGCGGCCGAGCGCGCGATCGAATTGGCGCGCGCTCAAGGCCAACCGGAGACGGCGCGAGCGATCGAAAGCTGGCTCAAAGCCTACCAGTCAAGTGCGCCGGCGCGCTGACATGGAGACGTCGTAGCCGCGCGCGTCGACGCCGGTCCACGGCAAGCCCACCAAGCGCGGCGCCCATGGCGGCGAGGGCGAAGGCCGATGGTTCCGGAACGAGATGGTTGGCGAGGAAATCAATGTTGTGCTGCAGTAATGTCTCGTTGCCGAATTGCATGTTGAAGACATTTGTATCCAATTCGTGGCCGATCCCGACACCTTCATAGAATTCGTGGTACACCCCGACCGCGGTGAGCTGGTTCGACACGGCCAGGTCTCCGTCGAAGGGGACCTGCGTGTCGGCATTGCCGTGAAACATGAACGCCGGTGGGGCACCGGCATGAATGACCCCTTGGGTGCCATACATGCTTCCCAGGAAGTCGAGAACTACATTCGGCGTCGTATGGGCGGGCAGATCGTTGTAGCCAACCAACTCGGCCGTGATCCCTCCGGCCGACGCGCCGCCGATGCCGATGCGGTTCGGGTCGACGCCGTACGTCGCTGCATTGCTGCGCAGCCAGTTCATGGCCGTTTCGGCGTCCTGCACCGCCGCGTTAATGGCATTTCCTCCCAGTTGCAAATCCGGAAAGCTGTCATAGCCCGGCGGTGGAGGCGTGAAATTATCCGCGGGCCCCGGTGACGAATTCGGAGGCAGGTCGGCGTACAGGCGATAATCTATCGAGACGACAACATAACCCAGCGACGCATATTGTTCGGCCAGCGGAGCCATGTCGGCTTTATCACCCGAGACGAATCCGCCGCCATGCACGAGTACGATGGCCGGTGTTGCCGCCGGTAGCGGCGTCGATACCTGCATCGGCCGATACACATCTAACAGCAAATTCTCGCTACTCGCGCCATTCTGCACGAGCCCCTGCCCGTACGTGACGTCCGGGATGGTCTGCACGCCGAACAGCGGATCGTGATACAAGGTTGCCGCGTCCAGCCGCGCGACAACGACAGAGAGCAAGCAAAGCGTAAGCGCCACACGATGCATGAATGTTTCCTCCGCGAAGCGAGGCGGAAGCGCCTCGTTCAGATGGCAATAGGGTCAACGCAAAATCCAAATCGGAACTAGCGCTGATCCATTAGCTTAAAAACCGTGCCGCGGAGGAAAGAAAGGGCAGCAGATCCACGATCGATCGGCCGCATCAGTCGCGCGCCTCGAGCATCGCGGCCAATACGTACTCGCCCAGGCGACGCCAACGATACCGTACGGCCCGCCAACGAGCAAGCACAAAATCGCTTCAGTGCGTCGACCGGCTAGACCGGACCGACGAGGGTGCGGTAAAAAAAGTCGTGTTCGACATTTGAAGAACGTCGTCCTCAGCATGGCAGTTCCCGGTTATGAATGGACAAAAAGACGTACCTGACCCAGCCGTGGTCCTCGATTTGCTCGAAGCCTTTCGCCGGTCGAAAGTCATGTTCGCTGCCGTCTCACTGGGCCTCTTCGACGCGATCGAGGCCGGCGCGCACACCGTCGACGACCTTGCGCAAAAGCTGCGCGCGGATGCCAGTGCTCTCGCGCGGCTTCTAGACGCCTGCGTCGGTCTCGCGTTGCTCAACCGCACGGACTCTCAATACGAAAACACGCCCGCCGCCAGCGCTTATCTGACGTCGCATAGCCCGCGCCGCATGACCGGTTACATCGGCTACTCGAATGCCGTGATGTGGAAGCTGTGGGCCCACCTGGAAGACGCCGTGCGCGAGGGGGGCCATCGCTGGAAGCAGGCTTACGGCTGGGAAGGGCCGATCTTTTCGCATTTCTTCCGAACCGAGGAAGCGAAGCGCGAATTCCTGATGGGCATGCACGGCTTCGGCGTCATCAGCTCGCCGCAAGTCGTGGCCGCATTCGACCTGGGGCGCTACCGTCACTTGTGCGATCTGGGTGGCGCTACCGGCCACCTGGCGATCGCGGCCTGCGAGCGTTATCCAAATCTGCGCGCCACGGTGTTCGATCTGCCGGAAGCAGCGTCCCTGGCGCGCGAAATCGTGTCCGAATCTTCGGTGCCTGATCGCATCGCAATGGCCTCGGGAGATTTCTTCGCCGACGCGCTCCCCGAGGCAGACCTCTTTGCGCTGGGCCGGATTCTGCACGATTGGAGCGAGGATAAAATCCTCAAGCTGCTGATGCGCATTTTCGACCGGCTGCCGTCGGGCGGGGCTCTGCTGATCGCCGAGAAGTTACTGGCCGAAGACAAACGCGGCCCCCGCTGGGCCCAGATGCAGGATTTGAACATGCTCACCTGCACCGAGGGCCGAGAACGCACGCTTGCCGAGTACACGGCCCTGCTGCGGCAAGTGGGCTTTAGCGAAGTGGCGGGGCGGGTCACCCCGTCGCCGCTGGACGCCGTGCTGGCGAAAAAACCCTAGGAAAAGGGACACGGCGCAGCTCACAAGCGACAAAAGACTTGAACGCGGCCGCGCGGTGTGTTCAGATATTTGTTAAGGCCGCGTTCGGGTCAACGTCTGTCTGGCGAAGCTGGTCGCCGGCACGGCCCGCCGGGGCGCCTCACGGGGCGTTTCCGTGCTCGCGCCCGCCCCCCTGCCCCACCGTCACGCCAACCGCTGTCCCTTGCCTGCGGGTGCGAACGGTTCGCTCCCGTCGCCTTCGACCGCACGTAACCCTTTGGGCCGGATCCCGCCTGACGTGAAACCACCCGCAAGATTCAATCGTTGGCTCCTCCTTCTGGCGACTCTCCTCGTCATGATTCACCACGCGCCGTCGCTGGCCCGAGGTGCCGACGCGCCCCAATACAACCGCGACGTTCGTCCGATCCTGGCGAATCACTGTTTCAAATGTCATGGGCCGGACGAACAGGCCCGGCAAGCGGGGTTGCGGTTGGACCAGCGCGAGGCGGCCCTGGCAGCGGCCGATTCCGGCGGCGTAGCCATCGTGCCGGGCAAGCCTGACGAGAGCGAGCTGGTGCGCCGCATTTGCGCTACCGACCCCGATCAACGGATGCCGCCGGCAGCCGCCAATAAGCCGCTCTCCAGCGAACAGCGCGAGATCCTGTGCGCCTGGATCGCGGCCGGAGCGACCTACGAATCACACTGGGCCTTCGTGCCGCCGGTACAGGCGCCGCTGCCCGCAGTGCAGCGAAAGGGCTGGCCGCGGAACGCGATCGATCATTTCGTTCTCGCGCGGCTCGAAGCGGCCGGATTAAACCCGGCGCCGGAAGCCGACAAATACACGCTTGCTCGTCGGCTGTACCTCGATCTTGTCGGGCTCCCGCCGGCGCCTGACGAGGTTGATGCCTTCGTCTACGACTCTTCGCCGCAGGCCTATGAAGCACTCGTCGATCGGCTGCTCGCGTCGCCCCATTACGGCGAGCGCTGGGCGCGGCGCTGGCTCGATCTGGCGCGTTATGCCGACACCAACGGCTACGAAAAAGATCGTCAGCGCTCGATCTGGCCGTATCGCGATTGGGTGATCAATGCCCTCAACGCCGACATGCCCTTTGATCAGTTCACGATTCGTCAGTTGGCCGGCGACCTGCTGCCCGAGGCGACGCTCGATGATCGCATCGCCACCGGTTTCCATCGCAACACGATGCTCAACGAAGAGGGGGGCATCGATCCGCTCGAATTCCGCTTCTATGCGATGGTCGATCGCGTCAACACCACAGGCACGGTGTGGCTCGGCCTGACCATCGGCTGCGCTCAATGCCATACGCACAAATACGATCCAATTCCGCATGCCGATTACTACCGGCTGATGGCGTTTCTGAACAATGCCGACGAGCCGGAGATGGACGTCGTGCAGCCCGCGATCGCCGAACAGCGATCGCGGTTCGCGGCACAAATCGCCGCGGCCGAGGCCGATTTGCCGAACCGTTTTCCGCCCGAGGGAGAATTTCGATGGCATCAGGGATCGGTCGCCCGTTTCGACTCGTCCGGCGGTGCGACAGGCGAAATTCTCGCGGACGGCTCGATCCTCGTTTCCGGCACCGCCCCGGAGCAAGACACGTACACCATCGAAATCGATTGCGAGGCAGGGGAGGTCTCGGCGCTGCGCCTCGAGGCCATCGCCGATGACCGATTGCCCAAACATGGCCCCGGCCGCACGGCGCACGGCAATTTCGTGGTTTCCGAAGTCAGCGTGACCGCAAGCGCGACCAATGTGCCGGCGGGCGACGCCACCGCGGTAAAGCTCGCCAGCGCGAGCGCCGATTTCTCGCAAGACGGCTTTCCGATCGACCGCGCCATCGACGGCGACTCGAAAACCGGCTGGGCCATCCACGGCCCCGATCCCTGGAACGTCACGCGCACCGCCCTGTTTCGTTTTGATCAGCCACGCGCTGCCAACGGCACTACCCGATGGACGGTCCGCCTGGAACAGAACCACGGTGAGCGTCACACGCTAGGACGTTTCAAGATCCAGCTCGGCGAACCGCTGCACGATGATCGGCCCGAAAGCGTGCGCCGCCAGGAGCATTTGCAGCGTAAATTCAATGAGTGGGTGACCGCCGAGTCGGCCTCCATCGGACATTGGACGATGCTACGACCGGTCACCGCCCAGAGCGACGTGCCGACGCTATCGATCCTGCCCGATGGCTCGGTCCTATCGAGCGGCGACCAGACCAAGCGCGACGTGTTTCGCGTGTCTCTGGCCAACGACCTGCCGCGCGTGACGGCACTTCGAATCGAGGTGATGCCCGACGATAGCCTGCCAAGGCGTGGGCCGGGGCGCATTGCGTATGAAGGGCCCTTCGGCGATTTCTTTCTGAGCGAAGTCACGATCCAGGCTGCCGGCTCCGCGGCCAAGATCCGCGACGCCAACCAATCGTTCGCTGCGGGCAACGCCACCGCGGCGATGGCCATCGATGGCGACCCACAGACGGGCTGGTCGATCCATGGCGGACAAGGCACCGCCCACACGGCCGTCTTCCAACTGGATCAACCTTTGACCGACGCGAAGATGATCGACCTGGAACTGCTGTTCGAGAAGTATTACGCGGCGAACCTGGGGAGGTTTCGCATTTGGGTCACGGGCGATGAGCAACCCGCGGCGGCGCGGGCTCTGCCGACCGACATCGAGGCGCTGTTGCTCGTGGCCCCCGCCGAACGAACGGCCGAGCAGCGAGCCCGGCTGCTCGGTCATTATGTCTCGATAGCGCCGGAGCTGGCGGGCGAACGCGACACGATTCGCAAGCAGCGCGAGCAGATGCCCGCCTTCCCGACGACGCTTGTCTGGCGTGAACGTCCTTCAACGAATCCGCGCCGCACGTTCCTCCATAAGCGCGGCGAATTCCTGCAGCCTGCCGAGCCCGTTGCCGCCGAGCTGCCCACGTTGTTCGCCGCCCTGCCCGCGGATAAGGCGCATGATCGGCTCGCACTTGCCCGCTGGTTGGTCAGCGAACATAACCCACTGGCCGCGCGGGTGACGGTGAACCGGCATTGGGCAACGCTCTTCGGGCGAGGGCTGGTCAAGACGACCGAGGATTTCGGTTATCAGGGCGAATCGCCCACTCATCCTGAGCTGCTCGACTGGCTGGCCGTGGAGTTCATGCGCGACGGCTGGTCAGTGAAGCGATTGCACAAGCTGATCGTCACGAGCGCCACGTATCGACAGTCGTCGGAGGCGCCGGCGCGGGCCGCCGAAATCGACCCGACCAACAAGCTGCTCGCGCACAGCCCGCGAGTGCGTCTCGACGCGGAGCTGGTGCGCGACGTCGCGCTCGGCGTCAGTGGTTTGCTGTCGAAAAAAATCGGCGGTCCCAGCGTATTTCCGCCACAGCCGCCGGGCGTTAGTGCCGAAGGAGCCTACGGCGCGCTGAATTGGACCGTCAGCCAGGGAGAAGATCGTTACCGGCGCGGGCTGTATACGTTCATGAAGCGCACCGCGCCGTATGCAATGTTCTCGGCTTTCGACGCGCCCAGCGGCGAAGCGTGCCTGGCACGGCGCGAAGTATCGAACACGCCGTTGCAGTCGTTGACGATGCTCAACGACACGGTGTTCGTCGAGGCCTCGCAAGCGTTAGGCTCGCGCTTGGCGGCCGAGCAAGAGCCCGTTACCGATCGCGCCGTCGAGCTTTTCCGCCGCTGCGTCAGCCGCCCGCCACGGCCCGCCGAGCTCGATTTGCTGGTGGCCTTTTACACGACCCATCGCGACCGCCTGGCCAAGGGCGAGCTCGACGCGAAGGCCATTGCCGGCACGGGCGAAGGCGACGCTGTCGAACGCGCCGCCTGGACACTCACGGCACGGGCCGTCTTGAATCTCGACGAAACCATCACGAAGGAATAATCCATGAATGGATCGGCCGACAAAGATCGCTCTTCGACCCGCCGTGCCTTTCTGCAGGAAAGCGGCGTCGGGCTGGGCAAGATCGCGCTGGCGTCTCTCTTGTCGGGCGCGTTCGAAGGATCGCGCACGGCACAAGCGGCGCCGGCCGCGGCCAACGACGTGCTGGCCGCGCGGCCCGGGCATTTCGCGCCGCGCGCCAAGGCCGTGATCCATCTGTTCATGACCGGCGCGCCGAGCCATCTCGATCTGTTCGATTACAAGCCGAAGCTGGCCGAGTTCGAAGGCAAGCCAATCCCGCCCGAGGTGATCGGCGGTCAGCGCTATGCCTTCATCCGGTCGGACGCGGCGGCCATGGGCCCGCGATTCAAGTTCAACAAGCACGGTCGCTGCGGCGCCGAGATCGCCGACGTGCTGCCCCACCTGGCCGAAGTGGTCGACGATATCTGCCTGGTACGATCGATGCGGACTGATCAGTTCAATCACGCGCCGGCGCAGATTTTCTTCAATTCCGGTTTTGGCCAGCCTGGCCGGCCCAGCATGGGCTCGTGGGTCACTTACGGCTTGGGAGCCGAGACGCGCGATCTGCCGGCGTTTATCGTGATGTCGACCGGCACCGGCATCAGCGGCGGCGCCGCCAACTGGTCGAGCGGCTTTCTGCCCACGGTCTACGGCGGCGTGCGTTTGCGCAACCAGGGTGATCCGATTCTCGATGTCTCGAGCCCGGCTGGCATCGATGCGCGGACGCAGCGCGAAACGCTGGACCTGGTCGGCGCGCTCAACCGGCAACGGCTGGACACGGTAGGCGATCCCGAAATCAGCACGCGCATCGCTTCGTACGAAATGGCGTTCCGCCTGCAAACTTCGGCGCCGGAGCTGATGGATCTGAAGAGCGAATCGCAGGCCACGCTCGACATGTATGGGGTCGATCCGGCCAAGCCCTCGTTCGCCAGGGCCTGCTTGCTCGCGCGGCGAATGGTCGAGCGGGGCGTCCGCTTCATCAGCATCTACAACGAAGGCTGGGACGCCCACAGCGATATCGTCGGCAACCACACCAAAAACTGCGGCGATACGGACCGCGGCTCGGCAGCGCTTGTCAAGGATCTACGGCAGCGGGGACTTTTGGACGAGACGCTGGTCGTGTGGGGAGGCGAATTCGGACGCACGCCGATGGTCGAGAGCAACAAGGCACTCGGTCGCAGCCTGGGACGCGATCATCATCCGCAGGCATTCACCATGTGGCTGGCCGGCGGCGGTATCAAGCCGGGCTTCTCGTATGGTAAGACCGATGAATTGGGCTTCAACATCGTCGAGAACCAGGTCCACGTTCACGATATTCAGGCCACGATCCTCAACCAACTCGGGCTCGATCACGAGCGGCTGACGTACCGCTATGCGGGCCGCGATTTCCGCCTGACCGACGTACACGGCCGCGTGGTGCGAGAGATTCTGGCGTAGTCCGGTAAAGTGATGAGCGATAAGTGATGAGTGATGAACGAAAGACGATGGTGGCTGCTGAACCAACTGGATGTTGTTCGGCCAGCACCTTCGATCGTCATTGACCATTGAGCGCTCCACGGATTCTTCCCGCTCAGCACTCATCACTCCGCGATCCGCGCTTCTTGACGCCCTAGCGGTGTGTCGTGCCTTTCAAGATCGGCCGCGCCTTCCAATTGGCGTCAGGCCCGAAGCGCAGATTCGTCGAAGCATGTCCAGCCGGCGCGTCGCCGTAGAGCCGGCGGACAGCCAGCGTTTCGAGTGATGGCCCGGCGGCAGCCGCAAGCAGCAGGAATACAGCCGACCCCCAAGCCAGTCGCGACAGATGGCCACCGGCGATCCCCGTTTCGTTTTGCGTCTCGCGCGGTAGGACCAGAACGAGTACCGTCACGATCGCGGCGTTGATGATGATCACCCCTTCGGTCAGTAGTCGCTGGTCGGTGAAGCCCGTCAATGCCTTGGCGAAGTTGCCGAGTACGAACGGCCACAGAATCAGCAGATACAAAAGCTGTCCGCGCCCGAGCCAGCTCTTCGGCAGAATGGCCAGCGGCCGCCACATGTGTACCAGGGCGAGAACCGCGAACGCCAGCGTACACGCGGCAAAGAACAGGTTGAACCACTCAACGGCTGAGAGCTCGATGCTGTCAAAAAGCGGTGCCTGCATCCGCAAGGGCAGCGAGCGGTATTCGCCGTGCGCGGCGGTCCAGTCGGCAACGTTCTTGACCAGGTTCTCGTAGAGCAGCCAGGGAACGACGAACAGTAGCGCCACCAGTTCGGTCCAGCGGCGACGCGGCGCGGCGTTGTTGCAAGCGCCGGAACGCGTCGCCAGAAGACCCATCGCCACGGCAATGCCGACGCCGTTGATGAATCCGTACGACTGTTCGAGGAAGCTGTGCCAGTTGGCGCTCTGCCAATGGCGCCAGGTATCGACGACCGCCGGATCGGAAACCAGGTTCGGGTTGCCCGGCGCGACCATTGCCAGCTTCAGGAGTGCAATGCCGGAGAAGCCGAGTCCGCCGATCGCGCCGCTTACGAGCATGGCACTCGTGACCGCGGCCAGGCGCTCGCGCCGGCACCAGAGCAGCGCGCCCAGAAAAACGCCCAGGATGCCGGCCCAATCGTCGCCGCGCGGCGGCGTCATGCGCACCGCGAACATGACGGGCAATAGCGTGAAGCACGCCAGCCAGCCTAGCCCCATGTAGAGAAACAAGCGCGAGCCCATCGCGAAGCGACCGTGCCGCGCAAAGTAGACCGCGATGCCGAGCGCCAGCCCCAGCCCCGCGCCCAAGTACGGACTGGCCTGCGGCAAAAAGTTCGGCCAGTTGGTGACCAACTGTTCGACGTCGAATTGCGAAGTGTCACCTTGCGGGCGGACGAGCAGATTCCACAGCGGTTCGCCCGCTCCGACGACGCGCAGCAAATACTGCACGCCCGCGCCTGCTCCCGCGCCGATCGCGCCCCACAGGGGCAACTCCCACGCGCGGCCGAAGCGCCGTTCAAAAAGATCAAACAGCAACATGGCCACGACGGCGGTGCAGGCCTGCAAATAATCGCTATCGAGCCAATAGAGCGGGCTGTCCTGGCGCTTCATCGCGCCTTCGACCTGCATCTTGTCGTTGATGAGCGGAATGATGTAGTCCGCGACGCCCATCGCGGCCAGGACGACGAGCATGGGCACGAACATCTGCGTAAGCCGCTGCCGATCGAGCGCGGCCGGCAGCGCCGTGCCGCCTCCGCCCAGCGATCCCCACAGAAAACCGATCACGAACAAGCAGGCGAAGCCATAAGCCTGCGAGGGGAAATGGCCGGAATGCGTATAGCCGATCACTTGCATGTAACTGATCGAGCCGCCGAACGCCCAGCCAAAGGCGCCGAAGAACGCGAAGTAGACGACGCGCTCGCGCCAGTCGGCCCGGCCCGAAAGGAGACAAGCCGCGATGGCGGCGATCGCGCCGGGGAACATGGCCCCCGTCTCATGCCCATAGTTGCCGCGGATGCCCCAGCCGATCGAGAGCGACAACGCGACGAGCAGGATGCCCAGCGGCGAGAGAATCGGCGAGCGCGAGAGCATGGTCATATTCGGGCGGGCGGGCGTGCAAGGCGGGAAGGACCCTCGGTGGGAGACGATCGAGTCGGCTCGATCGTCCGTCCGACCAGGATACTCGCATAAATCCGGGCGGTGAATAGCCGGCACCGCTTGGTCGGCCAGCGAGACGGTATATAAAAGGGCCGAAGAAGCACGCGCGTGCCACTGGTGGCTCGTCCACCAGTGAAGAACCCAAGAGTGAGCACAGTGGTGGACAAAGCCACCAGTGGCACGCCAAGCAAAGTCGTTGAGCCTGCCTCTAGCACAACGGTTCGCCTGGCGGGTCATTCTCTGCCGGCGCATCGTCCAGGCGAGACTCCGCAGGCGGCGGCGCAGCGCCTTCCTGATGACCAGCATCTTTGCCGGCCGCATCGTTCTCGGCAGGTGGTACGTCTTGCTC